>NZ_JAUJED010000094.1:0-2641 GCF_030442075.1 Vibrio sp. TMPB1044
TTGGCTCCCCTTGCAAGACTTGAACTTGCGACATACGGATTAACAGTCCGCCGTTCTACCAACTGAACTAAAGGGGAATTATTCTTAAAGCTTTAAAGAAATGGTGCCGACTACCGGAGTCGAACTGGTGACCTACTGATTACAAGTCAGTTGCTCTACCTACTGAGCTAAGTCGGCACATAATATTTCTTTGTGCTTTACTGTTGTTGTCTAGGACACCAACAAATAAATTGTGGTGCCCGGAGGCGGAATCGAACCACCGACACGAGGATTTTCAATCCTCTGCTCTACCGACTGAGCTATCCGGGCGACGAGGTGTATTAAACGTGTTTTCGCGTTCTGGGTCAACATTAAATTGCAAAAAAAGTATCGTTTGATGTTTTTCTATACTTAGTGGGTTGTTTTTGCTCATTTGGGGTGAAAAACCTAGGTCTAGCATGCCCTAATAGATAGTAAAACTACGGTTAACTACACTGAATGGGCGCCGAAATAAAAAAAGCACGTATGAAAACGTGCTTTTTTATTTGAAAAATTTCTAGAGAGTTTAGTGTTTTACTTCAAACCTATTAACCCAAGCTTCTAATTCATTAGAAAGGGAGGCGAGAGTTTGGGTACTGTTATGACTTTCTGTCACGACATTGCTCAGTTGGTTGCCGCTCTCTTCGATCATGTTGATACGCTTCGATATATCATCGCTCACCTGAGTCTGCTCAGCGGCCGCTGTTGCGATTTGATGACTCATTGATGAAATCGACTCTAATGCGACAACAATCTGTTGTAGTGCTTCAGAGGCGTTTTGAGACTCTGTTACGGTGCTTTCACTGGTCGCAGCACAAACTTCCATAGTTTGAATTGCGTTGCGAGATCCGTCTTGAAGGTTATTAATCATTAACTGAATTTCTTTGGTGCTTGATTGTGTTCGACCTGCAAGGTTACGAACCTCATCTGCTACAACCGCAAATCCACGGCCTTGTTCGCCAGCTCGAGCTGCTTCAATGGCTGCGTTAAGTGCCAACAGGTTAGTTTGTTCCGCTATATCACCAATCACATCCAATACTTTCGCAATGTTGTTTACATCGTTATCTAGGTTAGCGACAGCTTCACTTGCTGTGCCTAGTTGGCCTGCTAGGCCTTGAATGTTGTCTACTGTGTTGTGAATCAGTTGCTGGGTATGCTGGCTCTGTTTATCGGCCTCGTCGGTGTTGCGCGCGGTATCGCTAGCTGAATCAGCAACGTTATTGGCTGAAGAGGCCATCTCGGTCATTGCTGTCGCGATCATCTCTGTTGATTGCTGTTGGGTCTCTGTCAATTGAGCAATTGATCCAGCACGGTCTTCTACGCGCTGCAGTTCTCCCCTTAATGCTAGCATTGAAGCGTCCAGGTTTGATACCAACTCAGCCAGTGACTTACTCATTTGTTGTACGGCGTGGTAAATACTGCCGTCTGTCGCCTGAGTTTCGAAAGAAGTTTGAATTCGACCTTGTGCTACGGCTTGTACAGCTTCTCTTACATCTTTAGGTTCGCCACCAAGAAGCGCTAGCATGCGTTTAATAGATACAATTAGGCTCGATAGAATAAGACCAGCAATCACGACACAAAGGAACAGCTGCCATTGAGCGGTAGACCAGAAACGAGCGTTAACTTCATTGAACCCGATACCTGTGCCGACAACCCAGCCCCAATGTGGTGTTTTCTCTGCTATAGACAGTTTTTCTTCAATCGTTCCATCTGGCAGTTTTTGTGTCCAGGTGTACTCAATGATCTGGCCAGTACGATTACCAAGTACTCTTTGGATTAGCTGACCAACACTATTCCCGTTGCCATCTTTAAAGTCGTTAAAGCTGGTTCCGTGTAATTGAGGATCTAATGGTGTCGCGACAAACGTCATGTTTTCATCGGCTACGTAAACATATTCATTATCTTTATAGATGTTGTTACGTAGAAGGCGAGTAGCTAGTTGCTTAGCTTGCTCTTCTTCTAGAGTGCCATCAATCGCCATTTTTTCGACTTCAGTAAGGATGCTGTATGCACTCTTAAATAGCTCGGTCACGCGAGCTTTGTTGTCCATGTTGCTCGCGACTCTCAATGTCCATAAACCAGTAGCCGTCAGTGCTAGCAGGGCGATCAAGATGATGCCCGATAATAAGTAAGCTTGCGTTTTTAGTTTCATGTTTCCCCGCGCAGCGATTCAATAATTAGTATTAGGTATAGTTCATCGAATCTTAATCTAAGTCGTGTAGGGCAGATATTAGAAAGATATCAAAACATGATAGAGATTAAATTTTCGAAGAAAAAAAAGTAATGAAATGGGATTCTGTTTGTTTTGATATGACGGTTTACGGAATTAAGGGGGGATAACTTTTGGGAGGCGTTGGTTCCATTTAAATAGAGATGCTTTATAGAACTTAGAATCAGCTACTTTAGTCAGAGTATTGGAAGGATATAACTTAATTTATCGGGACTGATTAAGAGCTAATGTTGGGCTAATGTGTATATTGAATAGAGTTTGCTTTTGTTCAAACGAAAAAAAGCCAAGTCTTTCGACTTGGCTTTCTTGAATGTGGCTCCCCTTGCAAGACTTGAACTTGCGACATACGGATTAACAGTCCGCCGTTCTACCAACTGAACTAAAGGGGAATTA
>NZ_JAUJED010000095.1:0-11767 GCF_030442075.1 Vibrio sp. TMPB1044
GTGGTCGGTGAAGAGGGATTCGAACCCCCGACCCTCTGGTCCCAAACCAGATGCGCTACCAAGCTGCGCTATTCACCGACTAGTTTTGTATCGACTCTTGGGAAGAATGAATCAACACTGGAAGCCGAAGCTACCGATATTTTGTAAAGAAAGAATGGGGTGGCTAACGAGATTCGAACTCGCGACCACCGGAATCACAATCCAGGGCTCTACCAACTGAGCTATAGCCACCATAATTTCTTTTCTGCCAATTTCTCGCTTACCGAAGTAAGTGACCGGATGGCGCGCCTGAAAGGATTCGAACCTTCGGCCTTTGGCTCCGGAGGCCAACGCTCTATCCAGCTGAGCTACAGGCGCATGCCCTGTCGGCGGAGTGGAATAATACGTATATCACCCAATGCCGTCTAGTACTTTTTTAACTTTTTTTTCTGTTTGGTCTCTTTTTCGACAGTTAATATGTGATAAACCCCTTATTTGAGTACTACAACCTGCCACAGCTTATAAGTTGTTGTTTATTGCAACAACTTATCGGGATATAATCACCCATTATTTACATTGGTTTAACAGTTGCTCTTTGCTGGTTAAAGCCAAAACACCCTTCCAACACTATAAATTGGTAAGCATGTACTTACCTTGGGAATGTAAAGTGAGTTTAATGGATATGTCTCGTCGAATTTTAAGCGTTGTCATCGCAGTTTTAACCTTTTCAACTGGCGCAATGGCTGCAGGCCTTAGCGAAGCGGAGCAAGATGCAATTGCTGAACGCATCAAACCAGTTGGCCAAGTTTACCTAGTCGGCAGCGAGCCAGTAGCCGCAGAACCAACAGGCCCTCGTGATGGCGCAGCAGTTTACGGTACCTTTTGTATCGCTTGTCACGCATCTGGCGTAAGTGGCGCACCTAAAACAGGTGATGCTGGTGACTGGGGTCCTCGTATTGCTCAAGGTCGCGACATCCTAGCTGACCACGCAATCAACGGTTTCAATGCGATGCCTGCGAAAGGTTCATGTATGGACTGTTCAGACGACGAAATCAAAGATGCTATCGAGCACATGATTGCCGGTCTGTAATTAAAAATGCCAAATTCAAAAAAGGTGACCTCATGGTCACCTTTTTTATTGTCTTCTAGTATGGTGTTAATTAAGTAGAGAGTTACTTCTTATTGAACATCGCACGAATGTTAGCAATGTGCGCCTGCCCTTTCTCCATTCGCTCTTCAGCGGACTGTGGCTTCTTCACGCTTTCCCACTCCACATCATCATGTGGCAGTTCATCTAAGAAGCGGCTTTGTGTTGGCTTAATCAACTCGCCATACTGACGACGTTCACGACACTTAGTAAAGGTCAGCTCTTTCTGAGCTCGAGTAATCCCTACATACATCAGACGACGCTCTTCTTCTACGTTACCTTCATCGACACTGGTTTGGTGCGGCAAGATACCCTCTTCAGCACCCATCAGAAATACATACGGAAACTCTAGGCCTTTCGATGCGTGCAACGTCATTAATTGAACCTGGTCCGCATCATCATCATCTTCACCACGCTCCATCATGTCGCGCAGTGTTAAGCGTTGAACTACCTCGCGTAGGGTTTTCTCTTCTTTGTCGTAGTTGTCACCCTCAAGATCGGCCACAATCCAACTATAAAGATCAGAAACGTTCTTCATTCGCATTTCAGCAGCTTTCGGGCTCGCAGAGGTTTCGTATAACCAATCTTCATAGTTAATATCACGAACCAAAGAACGAACAGCTTCAACCGTATTACCACGTTCAGCATTATCCGAGATACGAACAATCCAATCACCGAATCGGCGCAGGTTTTCTAAACCACGCCCCGTCAGCGTTTGCTCTAAGCCCATTTCAAAGCTTGCTTCAAACAAGCTTTTACCACGCATGTTGGCGTAGCTGCCTAATTTCTCAAGCGTCACCGGACCAATCTCACGACGCGGTGTGTTTACAATACGTAGGAAGGCGTTGTCATCATCTGGGTTCACCAACACACGCAGGTAAGCCATGATGTCTTTAATTTCTGCTCTGGCGAAGAAAGAGGTGCCGCCGGAGATCTTGTAAGGCACGCGGTTCTGCATCAGCGCTTTTTCAATCAAGCGCGATTGATGGTTACCACGGTAAAGCACTGCGTAATCTTTATATTCAGTACGGTTCAAAAACTTATGAGCGATGATCTCACCGGTAATACGCTCGGCCTCATGCTCTTCATTCTTAGCATTCAGTACCTTGAGCTTTTCACCGTCTGGGATCTCTGAGAACAGTGACTTTTCATAAACGTGTGGGTTGTTGGCGATCAAGATGTTCGCCGCACGTAAGATTCGACTGGTTGAACGATAGTTTTGCTCTAGTTTGATCAAGCGTAGGTTCGGGTAGTCCTCACCAAGCAGCACCAAGTTTTGCGGTTTTGCACCACGCCATGAATAGATAGATTGGTCGTCATCACCTACCACCGTCAAGCGGCCGCGCTCTCCAACAAGCAAGCGAACCAGTTCATATTGGCTGGTGTTGGTATCTTGGTATTCATCCACCAATAAGTAGCGAATACGCGACTGCCAACGCTCGCGTACTTCTTGATTGGTTTTGAGCAGTAATACCGGCATCGCAATCAAATCATCAAAGTCGAGTGCGTTATAGGCCTTCATCTGTTTTTGGTACATCTCAAAACAGAATGCAAAAAGCTGTTCTTGTTCGCCTTGAGCTCGAGCTTTCGCCTGATCTGGCGTCAGCATGTCATTCTTCCAATTCGAAATCGCACTCATCAATGCACGCAATAAATCCTTATCGCCATCAATTTGTCTTTCAGTTAACTCTTTTAACAGAGCTAACTGGTCTTGATCATCAAATAGAGAAAAACCCGCTTTCAAACCCAGTGCTTTATATTCACGACGAATGATAGTTAAACCCATGGTGTGAAACGTTGAAACGATCAGACCTTTCGACTCACCTTTACCAAGAGTTTGTCCAACACGCTCTTTCATCTCACGTGCCGCTTTATTGGTAAAGGTTACCGCAGCAATATTACGCGCCTTATAGCCACACTCTTGAACCAAGTAAGCGATCTTATTCGTGATAACACGTGTTTTACCGGATCCAGCGCCCGCTAATACTAAGCAGGGGCCCGAAACATATTTCACGGCTTCATCTTGTCTTGGGTTCAGTTTCATTTGGTTCTCAATTTGGTCTAGAGGAGCGAATTAAATTGCGCGCCTATAATAATGCTGCAACACCTCGAATGCTACGTTCTCTTATACAAGATTTTTACGCTGCATGTGTAAAACTTTGTTGCACATGTGTGTGGTTCTTAGGCTATAATGAATGAACGTTCATTCACTGGTGATAGAATAATGACAACTCATGCACCTCAGGATAAACGCCAACAAATACTTTCTGCCGCTGAAAAGCTCATTGCCGAGGTCGGCTTTCAAGGCCTTTCAATGCAAAAATTAGCCAAAGAGGCGGGGGTTGCTGCAGGCACTATCTACCGCTACTTCGATGATAAAGACCACTTGATAGATGATGTTCGAGTGCTCGTGACTCAAAGAGTAGCTGATGCTGTTCAAGAAGGGGTTAATGATTCGGATCCAATAAAGCAACGCTATAGAACCATGTGGCTCAACATATGGAACTTAGCAGGAACGAACTTAGCCGCGATCAAAAATCGGGTTCAGTATGACTCACTACCCATAACAAATAGCCTAAACTTCAGGGAACTAGAACGTAAAATGTTTGCCCAAGTTGAGCTGCTATTTAATGAGGGTAAAGAGCAAGGATTGTTTAAACCACTTGATAATGAAGTACTAAGTGGCTTGAGCTTAGCAGCTAGTGTATCTCTAGCGCGAAAGCATTCTTTAGGATTTTACCAACTCGACGAGGCTGCACTAGAAGCTGCAATTGAAGCCAGTTGGGACGCAATAATTAAACACTAGATCGGAGTTTTGACCATAATGAAAAAGTGGACTTTCTTCATGTTACTCATCGCTGTACTACTTTTCGGCAGCGTTATTGGGTTCAACATGTTCAAACAACAAAAAATTGCTGAGTATATGGCCAACCGCCCTGAACCAGAGTTTCCAGTAACAGTGACTGAAGTTCAGCCGATCGACTGGGTTCCAGTGATTGAAGCTATCGGCTTCATCGAACCTAACCAAGGTGTGACACTAGCTAATGAAACTAGCGGTGTTATTGACCAAATCTCTTTTGGTTCAGGAACTGACGTTAAAAATGACCAACTTCTTGTTCGTCTTGATTCTGGCGTAGAAAAAGCCAACTTAAAGAGTTCTGAAGCTCGCCTGCCTGCGGCAAAAGCAAAATACAAACGCTACCAAGGCCTGTTTAAGAAAGGCTCTATTTCAAAAGAAGCATACGATGAAGCAGAGGCAAACTACTACTCTCTATCTGCTGACATTGAAAGCTTAAAAGCATCGATCGAGCGCCGTGAAATTCGTGCACCATTCGACGGTACTGTTGGTATTCGTAACGTATACCTAGGTCAATACCTGCAATCGGGTACAGATATCGTTCGTTTAGAAGATACCAGTGTAATGCGCCTTCGCTTCACGGTTTCTCAAACCGACATCTCTCGTATCAATGTAGGCCAAGCTGTCGACATCTTTGTTGATGCTTACCCAGAAACACCGTTTGAAGGCTCTATTAGTGCAATTGAACCCGCTGTTAGCATCCAAAGTGGTCTTATCCAAGTTCAAGCAGATATTCCAAACAATGATGGCAAACTTCGTAGCGGCATGTTCGCTCGCGCTAACATCATTCTGCCTAAACTAGAGAATCAAGTAACTCTGCCTCAAACAGCGATTACTTTCACTCTATACGGTGACAATGTTTACATCCTGACTGAAGAAGACGGCGTTCAGCGTGTTGCTCAACACGTCGTGAAAGTTGGTGAACGCACAGCAGATATCGCGCACATCCTTGAAGGCGTTAAAGCTGGCGATACGGTTGTAACTTCTGGCCAAGTACGTCTAAGTAACGGCGCCAAAGTTAAGGTTGTTGAAAGTGATGCAATCACTCCACCATCTGAAACACCTAAGCTGTAACTGGAGGCACAATGCGCTTTACTGATGTTTTTATTAAACGTCCAGTTCTAGCGGTATCCATCAGCTTTTTGATTGCGCTGCTTGGCTTACAAGCAATCTTCAAAATGCAGGTGCGTGAATACCCTGAAATGACGAATACCGTTGTAACCGTAACCACGAGTT
This sequence comes from Vibrio sp. TMPB1044, assembly GCF_030442075.1. Taxonomy (NCBI): domain Bacteria; kingdom Pseudomonadati; phylum Pseudomonadota; class Gammaproteobacteria; order Vibrionales; family Vibrionaceae; genus Vibrio; species Vibrio sp. TMPB1044. Next base: position 5,220 of record NZ_JAUJED010000095.1, read on the forward strand.
ACTACGGTGCAAGTGCCGATCTTATCCAAGGCTTTATCACCCAACCCCTCGAACAGGCTGTGGCGCAAGCGGATAATATCGACTATATGACTTCCTCTTCTGTACTCGGTAGCTCGACGATTACGGTGAACATGAAGTTGAACACCGACCCGAATGCAGCGCTGTCTGACATACTGGCCAAGACAAACTCGGTGCGTTCTCAGCTTCCAAAAGAAGCGGAAGATCCAACCGTAACCATGTCGACTGGTTCAACAACAGCTGTACTCTACATTGGTTTTACTAGTGATGAGTTGGTGTCGAGCCAAATTACCGATTATCTAGAGCGTGTAATTAACCCGCAGCTATTTACGGTAAATGGTGTATCGAAAGTTGACCTATACGGTGGCATGAAATACGCACTACGCGTATGGCTAGACCCGTCAAAAATGGCTGCAGTTAACCTAACTGCTAGTGATGTAATGACGGTATTGAATGCCAACAACTACCAATCGGCTACAGGTCAAGCAACCGGCGAGTTTGTTCTTTATAACGGCAGTGCCGACACGCAAGTATCGAACACTGAAGAATTAGAGAACTTAGTCGTTAGAAGTGGTGAAGGTGAGATTATTCGTCTGTCTGACATCGCTAAGGTTTCTCTAGAGAAAAGCCACGACGTTTACCGTGCAAGTGCAAACGGTCAGGAAGCGGTTGTTGCTGCGATCAATGCGGCACCAAGTGCCAACCCAATCAACATCGCTGCAGATGTACTTGAGCTTCTTCCTCAACTAGAGAAGAACCTACCAAGCAACATCTCTATGAACGTAATGTACGATTCAACTATTGCTATTAACGAGTCAATTCAAGAGGTTATCAAGACAATCCTTGAAGCTGCATTAATCGTATTGATCGTAATCACCTTGTTCTTAGGTTCATTCCGAGCGGTACTGATTCCTATCGTTACTATCCCACTGTCTTTGATTGGTGTGGCAATGGTAATGCAGGCAATGGGTTTCTCTTGGAACCTGATGACACTCCTGGCAATGGTACTCGCCATCGGCTTAGTGGTAGATGATGCGATCGTAGTACTTGAGAACGTCGACCGGCACATCAAGCTCGGGGAGTCCCCTTTCCGTGCGGCAATTATCGGTACCCGTGAAATTGCGGTCCCTGTTATCGCAATGACACTAACGCTAGGTGCGGTATATGCTCCAATCGCAATGATGGGTGGTATCACAGGCTCGCTATTTAAAGAGTTTGCGTTAACCCTAGCAGGTTCGGTTTTCGTGTCAGGTATTGTGGCACTTACGCTATCGCCAATGATGTGTTCAAAAATGCTGAAAGCTCATGCTGAGCCAAGCAAGTTTGAACAGAAAGTTCATGGTGTACTGGATGGTATGACTAACCGTTACGAGCGTATGCTTGGCGCGGTAATGCAGCATCGTCCAGTATTCATTGGCTTTGCTATCATCGTATTTGCAAGTTTGCCGATGTTATTCAAGTTCATCCCTAGTGAATTAGCACCTTCAGAAGATAAGGGTGTAATCATGCTAATGGGTACGGCACCTTCGAATGCGAACTTAGACTTCATGCAAAATACCATGAACGACGTAAACACAATTCTGTCTGACCAGCCAGAAGTAGCGTACGCGCAGGTGTTTACTGGTGTTCCTAATGCAAACCAAGCGTTTGGTATTGCATCTATGGTTCCATGGAGTGAGCGTGAAGCAAGCCAATCAGAAGTAGCAAACCGCGTTGGTGGTTTGGTGAAAGATGTTCCTGGAATGGCGGTAACAGCGTTCCAAATGCCAGAACTACCAGGTGCAGGTTCAGGCCTTCCAATTCAGTTTGTCATTACAACGCCAAACAGTTTTGAAAGCTTGTTCCAAATCACCACTGACATTCTGGCTGATGTATCTTCAAACCCACTGTTTGTATATTCAGATCTCGACCTGAACTACGACTCAGCAACCATGAAGATCAACATCGACAAGGATAAAGCAGGCGCATACGGTGTGACCATGCAAGATATCGGTATCACGCTAGGTACCATGATGTCAGATGGCTACGTCAACCGTATTGACTTGAATGGACGTTCTTACGAGGTAATTCCTCAGGTTGAACGTAAATTCCGTTTGAACCCAGAGTCGATGAACAACTACTACGTTCGAGCAGCTGATGGTAACGCCGTTCCACTAGGCAGTTTAATTACGATTGATGTTGTGGCAGAACCTCGTTCTCTTCCTCACTTCAACCAATTGAACTCAGCGACGATTGGTGCGGTACCTGCACCAGGTGCGGCAATGGGTGATGCAATTGCTTGGTTTGAAGATACAGCAGCAAATAAACTACCAAGTGGCTACAACCACGATTACATGGGTGAAGCGCGCCAATACGTAACTGAAGGTAGCGCACTTTACGCGACCTTTGGTCTAGCACTGGCTATCATCTTCTTGGTACTTGCGATTCAATTCGAATCTCTTAAGGATCCATTGGTTATCATGGTATCTGTACCACTGGCGATCTGTGGTGCTCTAATAGCTCTAGCTTGGGGTGCGGCAACGATGAACATCTACTCGCAGGTAGGTTTGATCACCTTGGTTGGTCTGATTACCAAACACGGTATCTTGATCTGTGAAGTTGCAAAAGAAGAGCAGCTACATCATCACAAGACTCGTATCGAAGCGGTAATGGAGGCTGCGAAGGTTCGTCTTCGTCCAATCCTGATGACAACGGCGGCGATGATCGCAGGTCTAATCCCACTGATGTACGCAAGTGGTGCAGGTGCGGCTCAGCGCTTTAGTATTGGTATCGTAATCGTTGCTGGTCTAGCGATTGGTACTCTCTTCACGCTATTTGTACTGCCAGTGATTTACAGCTACCTGGCTGAAAAACACAAACCTCTACCTGTGTTTGTTGAAGACAAAGACCTAGAAAAGTTAGCTCGCGTCGATGAAGCAAAAGCGGCACACAGAGAATTAGCTGATAATAAGTAATCGCTAAGTCGTATTAACAATAAAAAGGCTACTTCGGTGGCCTTTTTTTATACGCCATAGGCGACATCTCAAGTGTGATTAAATAGAATAGTAGTAAATATCCAGGAGTTTTAATTGATATGTTTGATCCAAAAAAATTAGAGCAGATTGCTAAGCAGATCCACGATTCTATGCCTCAACCAGTAAAAGAGCTTGGTTCAGACGTAGATCAAAAAGTTCGCCAGGTTATCCAAGGCCAGCTAAACAAGCTAGACGTTGTGAGCCGTGAAGAGTTTGATGTTCAAACACAAGTACTGCTTCGCACTCGCCAAAAGCTAACTGAAATGGAACAAAAGCTAGCGGACTTAGAAGCAAAGATTGCAGACAAGTAAGCGAAAAGCAAGAAAACTGAAAGGGTTGGTGTGAAAACACCAACCCTTTTGTATTTCTGAAGATCAATCAAGAACTGAAAGTCAACGAAGGCCTACCAAGCAATATTCATTTAATTGATTTGTAAAACTTTATTCCTAAAAGAAAAAAGGCTTGGTCAACGGCGACCAAGCCTTTTCATTAGATGTTGTGTTGCTTATTCATAACTCCAACCTGTAAGGAGTTATTGATACTGCTTTGCTTTTTCTACAAATTCGCAATATCTAATCTAAGCGACGAATTAACCGCCTACAGCGATACGTTTCATGTCGCTCATGTAGCTACGTAGCTCTTCACCAATGTACTCTACAGGGTGGTTACGGATAGCTTCGTTAACTTCGATTAGTTTAGCGTTATCTACTTGGTTAGATGCTTCACCTAGACCACGACCGATTACGTCAGTTGCAACTGAAGGCATGAACTTCTCACGTAATAGCGGTGTTGCTACGTTAGCGAATAGGTAGTTACCGTACTCAGCTGTATCAGAGATTACTACGTTCATTTCGTACAGACGCTTACGAGCAACTGTGTTTGCGATTAGTGGAAGCTCATGTAGAGATTCGTAGTAAGCAGACTCATCGATGATACCTGATGCAGTCATAGCTTCGAATGCTAGCTCAACACCGGCACGAACCATAGCAACCATAAGAATACCGTTATCGAAGTACTCTTGCTCTGAGATTTCTACGTCAGAAGCTGGGTAGTTTTCGAATGCAGTTTCGCCTGTTTCTTCACGCCAGCCTAGTAGGTTCACATCATCGTTCGCCCAGTCAGCCATCATAGTGCTAGAGAAATGACCAGAAATGATGTCATCCATATGCTTGTTGTAAAGCGGACGCATTAGGTCTTTAAGCTCTTCAGAAAGCTCAAACGCTTTAACTTTAGCTGGGTTAGATAGACGGTCCATCATGTGAGTCACGCCACCAAACTTAAGTGCTTCAGTGATCGTTTCCCAACCGTATTGTAGAAGCTTGCCTGCGTAGCCTGGTTCGATGCCATCAGCAATCATCTTCTCGTAAGATACGATAGAACCTGCTTGCAGCATGCCACAAAGGATAGTTTGCTCACCCATAAGGTCAGATTTAACTTCCGCTACGAAAGAAGACTCTAAGCAACCTGCACGGTGACCACCAGTACCTGCAGCCCAAGCTTTAGCGATATCCCAGCCTTCACCTTTAGGGTCATTCTCAGGGTGAACTGCGATAAGAGTTGGAACACCGAAACCACGCTTATACTCTTCGCGTACTTCAGAACCTGGACACTTAGGTGCAACCATTACTACAGTAAGGTCAGAACGTAATTGCATGCCTTCTTCAACAACGTTAAAGCCGTGAGAGTAACCAAGAGCTGCGCCTTGCTTCATTAGAGGCATTACTGTTTCAACAACGTTTGTGTGTTGCTTATCAGGAGTAAGGTTGATTACTAGGTCTGCTTGAGGGATTAGTGTTTCGTAGCTACCCACAACAAAGCCGTTCTCATCAGCATTTTTGAATGATTGACGCTTCTCGTCAATTGCCGCTTGGCGTAGGGCGTAAGATACGTCTAGACCAGAATCACGCATGTTTAGACCTTGGTTTAGGCCTTGAGCACCACAACCAACAATTACGATTTTCTTACCTTCAAGATATTCAGCTTCTGTCGCAAATTCTTCACGATCCATAAAGCGGCAACGACCTAATTGGTCTAGTTGTTCACGAAGGTTTAATGTATTGAAATAGTTAGCCATTCTAGGGCACTCCTTTAAAAATAAGTCCGTAAGGTCGATATTTCTCTATCGAATGACTTCATACTAAAACAGACACTCCGTTGCTGAAAGTGATATATTCACAATTAGTTATTGCAATAAATGCAACATGGAAACGATCGCAGAACATGAACATAAAATCTCTACAATTATTTATACATTTATGTGACAGCAAGAGTTTCAGTAAAACCGCTGCTGCTATGCATGTCAGCCCTTCAGCGCTGAGCCGTCAGATACAAAAGCTTGAAGAGGAAACAGGACAAGAGCTGCTTATCAGAGACAACCGCAGTGTTGATCTGACCCCAGCAGGTAAACATCTATTACCTGTGGCATTGAACATCGTTGGCGAATGGCAACAATATAACCTTCATCTGAAGGGCGGAGAACAAGAGCTTAAAGGTGAAATACGTATATTTTGTTCTGTGACAGCTAGCTACAGTCACCTACCTGAACTCATAACCGAATTTAGGGCTATTCATCCGTATATTGAATTTAAGCTCTCTACTGGCGATCCGGCTCAATCCATCGACAAGATCTTAAATGATGAGGCGGATATCGCGATCTCTGCAAAGCCAGACATCCTTCCTTCAAGGCTAGAATTCGAGACCATCAGCGATATACCACTTTCCGTTATCATCCCATCAGGTGTGAGTAGCTTTAGCCAACAACTACAATCTGATAAACCAAACTGGAATGAAGTACCTTTTATCATCCCAGAAGCTGGAACGGCCCGAGAGCGTGCAAACGCATGGTTCAAAAAGATGAAGATAAAACCCAATATTTACGCTCAGGTTTCAGGGCATGAGGCAATCGTGAGCATGGTGGCTCTAGGGTGTGGGGTTGGTATCGCGCCAGATGTGGTCATTAACAACAGTCCAGTAAGAGATAAAGTAGACCGTTTAAAGATAGAACCCATCAAACCGTTTGAATTGGGTGTATGTTGTAAGCGAGCACAATTAGATAACCCTCTAATTCGAGCGTTCTGGCAAGTTGCAGAAGGGAAATATTTAACAGACTATTAGTCGTTATTTTCAATACAAAAGAGGGAAGAGCACGTCAGTGCTCTTCCCTCTTTTCATTTATGTATATCTCAGATAAGAAAAAAGCCCGCTGATTTCTCAGCGGGCTTTCTAATGGTGGTGGAGGGATAGGGATTTGAACCCTAGAACCGCTATTAACGGTTGCCGGTTTTCAAGACCGGTGCTTTCGACCACTCAGCCATCCCTCCAACAAATTGTCATCAACAGATTAGTACACTGTAGATGTTGTTACATGTATGTACAGGTAACGATACCTTTTTGTCTTCACTTTTAAAAAAGTGAAAATAAATTAAAGCCTGGCGATGTCCTACTCTCACATGGGGAAGCCCCACACTACCATCGGCGCTATTGTGTTTCACTTCTGAGTTCGGCATGGAATCAGGT
>NZ_JAUJED010000095.1:11976-12116 GCF_030442075.1 Vibrio sp. TMPB1044
GCTTCTCTATCTAATAGAGCTATAAAAGTTTCTCTTCAAACGCATTCAAGGTCTGTCTTTGAGTCCACAAAACCCCTTGGGTGTTGTATGGTTAAGCCTCACGGGCAATTAGTACAGGTTAGCTCAATGCCTCGCAGCAC
>NZ_JAUJED010000096.1:0-3828 GCF_030442075.1 Vibrio sp. TMPB1044
ATAACGCCTTAGTGGAGGCTTGAGCCGTATGCAGTGAAAGTTGCACGTACGGTTCTTAGGAGGGCGGCATCTGGTAACAGGTGTCGCCTATCCGACAAATACGAGTTGTGTGAGAAGTACGGTTTGTGTGAAATACAATGTGCTCACCAAGCGATTCTGTCGTACCTTAATTACCAAGCGACTTTGTCATTGCAATAACTACCGAGGGATTTTGACGGGACTAAATTGGCTTACTTTTTAAAGTAATTAATTAAACTTTAGAAGGGGCTAAGGATGTTCTATATGGATTCTAAATCCCAGTTTACTGTCGATATCATTTGCAAAATTATCGAGGGTAAAATCAGTATCAATAGTGCCACTACCTTGCTCAACAAGTCTCGACGAACTTTGCAACAGAGCCGAAGAGTTGCTATTAATTGAAAGAGGGCAAAAAATGTTGCCCTCTGTTGATCATTACTAATGAGGAGCTTGAGCAGGGCGTGTTACTTTTTTGTTTCTTTAGCTGTGATGAGCTTTGAGTCGACAGATTCATTGTTTAACTCAGGTTCAACTAAAACCTTTATCACGCCTTTTTGTAGGATCAGGTTATTAGGGTAGGTGATAATGTTGCCCGAACTGTGTCGAAGAATAACGTGGAACATGGTAATATCGATGATCACACCGCTGATATCTTCGTCTTTCTCCGCGACTCTTACTCTGTCACCAATGCGATAAGGGAATACGAAAAATATTAGTACGCTGGCTGTGAGGTTACTTAGAATCGACCATTGCGCGAATAAAGCGACACCCAACACCGCGAATATGGATGACAAGAACAGCGAAATATCACCAAAGCCCAAGTTAAGAACAATCGTAAACACAGCGATGAAGAGTAGAAATAGAACGATATTGAAACACTTGATCACGAACTGCTTCCGCTTCAACTCGACCCGCTTATTTTCCGCTAATGTTTCTATCCAGTTCTTCCCCAAGCGTTTTATCACCCAATACACAACGATAAGCAGCAAACCTAAACTTACTTGCTTAAGCCACATATTGGATTGCAAAAACTCAACCATTAAATAAACCTCAATTTTTTCAAAATAATGACTTCAATCGCCACGACCGTGAGCAGTCCAACACAAAATAGTGGAAACGCCATGGGGTTGTCTGTTCCTGGGATACCAGCAATATTGACCCCGAGTAAACCGGTAAAAAATCCGGCAGGGAGGAAAATACCCGCAATAATAGAAAATAGGTACGTATTTCTATTCATTTTCTCAGCTTGTAGCTGACTTCGACTGGCCAAAAATACATTAATTTGATCGATATAAAACTCAACCGACTCGTTAATCCTGAGTATGGTATCAAGGCTGTTCTTTATATGACTGTTGTGCTTACTCAATGGAGCTGGCAGTTCAATCATTAAATCCTCAAAAACGTATTTCTGTGGCTTCAAATAGCGCCTTAGCCTAAGTAGCCTTGAATGCAGAGCATTGATGGACTTAATATCGATATGAGATTCAGACTCTAGCTCATCAATCAGTTGTTCGACGGGAGTCAAGAAGCTTGATATGTAATGGTTAATTCCACGGATCATTCCCAGTAAGACATCAGGTAATGATGTTGGACCTTGGTTTTGTTTTAGATCGGATATTAGATTACTGACCGCTTTCGAAGGAACTTTACGTGTCGAGATTAAGGTGCCTTTGTACCATAAGATGCGTAAGCTCAACATATCGTCAGGATTCGCACCTTCGTTTAAGTTAATGCCTCGCAAGATCATCAAAAAGCAGTCGTGACCAAACTGCTCAAATCGAGGACGAGTGTCGTCTGTGAGTAATGAATCGATGATGGCATTTGGAACCGTATTACTGTGGAGCCATTCTCTCAACCCTTCAGCATCTCTTTGGCAGTGGTACCAAGTTGATTGCTCGAATGGGGTTGGGCTAGTGGTGTGTTCATGTGCCACACCCTCAGAAAATTGCCAGCTTGAAATTATGAAAGCGTCCATTCGCTGTCCTTAGTGATATTGCTGAACTTCTAAATGATATAAATATTTGATTTTATTAAATTAACGATTGCAATGAAGACGCGATTTAAGAGTCATCTTGAGTCAGTTTAATGAGGAGATAGTTTATTGTCTTTGTGACTAGCATGGACTCTCTCTTTGTTTTTCTAACAAATATCGCTCATTGTGTCGTGATTATAAATTAGCACTCTAGCGTCACGTTAGCGATGGATAAAAAAAGAAAAGACCGAGGCCTTTTCTTTTTAGAGGTGATGAATTAATTGGTTAAGGCAAGAGGAGCTTACCCGTTACTTATTCAAGTTCGCACTTAAGTTCAAGAAAAAAGCACTATCGACATGGTGCGAAGATATCTTGTTCCTCTCGGTATTCTTTGGTTTGTACGTCCATCAAGCCAAGTAAGGAGTCGAACAGGTTGTTTCGGAAAAGCTTAGCGCTTTGACCTAGCTCTATAGCGGTAAAATATCCCCAAATTATTCAAAAGTTTTCATTACCGACTTAGGTTTGATTCTGTCTAACATAGCTTAAATACGTATTATTTATCAGTTATGAGAAGCAGGAGTTTTAAACCATGCTCGGCTCTGTTGCAAAGATTGAGCCTAACCGACAGTGCTCCGGTTATCTGAATAATGATTAATAGTTCACCAATGCATTGGTGATTAGACGGATCTCTCCTGCTATTCCTTGACCTGATAACCAGATATTGAACTGGCCTTTTTTAAACATGTGCATCACTTCAAATCCTTTGATAGTGGCATAAGCCGTCTTCATTGTTTTAAATCCTCTGACTGGATTGATGAGCCTTTTCAGTTTTCCATGATCGGCTTCTACTGCATTGTTCAGGTATTTAATTTGCCTATGTTCAAGCGCTTCAGGGCATTGACCTTCTTTCTTTAATTCCGTGATGGCGACCCCATAGGAAGCGGCCTTGTCGGTATTGATGGCGGAGGGCGACTACCAGCACTTGAGTCCTTTCAACGCCTTACCCAAAAGCGTTTCGCCGCTTTAGCATTGCGTCTAGGTGATAAATAGAAATCGACAGTATGGGCTTTCTTATCAATAGCACGATACAGGTACACCCATTTTCCTTTCACTTTGATGTAGGTTTCATCCACTTGCCAATTCAACCCCATTTTAGGTTTCCAGTACCATCGTAATCGTTTTTCAATTTCAGGCGCATAACGTTGAACCCAACGATAAATCGTACTGTGATCTACATTGACACCCCGTTCACAGAGCATCTCTTCGAGCTCTCGATAGCTTATCCCGTATTTACAATACCCACGTACAGCCCAAATGATGATGTCATAGGAAAATTGTCGATACTTAAAGAGTGTCATGAGCGAGCTAGCCTAAAAACAGAAAAGATTAGCTGATTAGACGAACTTTGCAACAGAGCCACAATATCACCGTGAGTATCGGTACGATTAAAAACATCTGGAAGGAAGAAAATCTCAGCACCAAAGAGCTCAGGATTAAGAAGTCACAATCACTGAATATCGAAGTGTAAGGCGAAAAGTATCAACGACAACTAGAATGAAGTAATACGACAGAATCGATTGGTACTTATCCCGTCAGGAGCCCTCAGTAATGACAACCACTTAGAGGTTGCACAACGAGCCAAAGAAGAAGGCTGCCATAAGGCAGCCTTTTTTGTTTGTATGCGAAAGTGTTAGTGCCATTCCCCCGAGGCCTGGGTGATAATAGGCTGTTAAGTATCGGAATCAAATTAGTTGCGAGTGCTCTTAAACAGATGAGTGCAACAGTTAACGCTTTTCCATTACTAACGCAACTCTACCTACAACCCTTACTTCATCTTC
>NZ_JAUJED010000097.1:0-233 GCF_030442075.1 Vibrio sp. TMPB1044
TCTGGGCTTATCGCAAGTTATTACGCCTTTCATCGCCTCTGACTGCCAAGGCATCCACCGTGTACGCTTAGTCACTTAACCATACAACCCGAAAGGGTTTCTATTTGCTTTCACTTTAAAAAGTGAAGACAAATAAGCGTATGGCAACTAACCAAGGTTTTTGGTTGTCATCAAGAAGGGTTAATTCTTGATAACTGTTTGCCGGACTCAATGTGATTCAAACAAGTTTGAAT
>NZ_JAUJED010000098.1:0-224 GCF_030442075.1 Vibrio sp. TMPB1044
CCACTGCGGAGTGGTAGTTCAGTTGGTTAGAATACCGGCCTGTCACGCCGGGGGTCGCGGGTTCGAGTCCCGTCCACTCCGCCACTTATTCGATAACCTCGCCTAGTGCGAGGTTTTTTCGAATCTGAAGTAATGAAAGTTTTAGGGGTGTAGCTCCAATTGGCAGAGCAGCGGATTCCAAATCCGCGTGTTGGGAGTTCGAATCTCTCCACCCCTGCCATATA
>NZ_JAUJED010000014.1:0-111274 GCF_030442075.1 Vibrio sp. TMPB1044
ATGGAGGCGCCTCCCGGAGTCGAACCGAGGTCCACGGATTTGCAATCCGCTGCATAGCCACTCTGCCAAGGCGCCTTTTTAATTCAACACTTTAGGGACTTAAGTAAGCCTCACCGCTGTGTTCGGGTGCCTACTTTACGGATTGGGGAGAGATAGTCAAACAAAAAAGTGAATTTAAATTCCGTTTGCTGACATTTAAATCAAATTGCTGCATGTTCGATCTCTTCAATCAAAAAACACACAGCAAAATCGATTTAAATAAGATGTTTTAGCGCTACCACTTCTTCATGAAACGACCGACAAGGCTCGGATGATACGCCCAGCAGTGGTCGAACATCGTCATAAGTTGAGGGTTACCATACTTAGAAAGACTAACCGCATGGAAACGGTTTTTGTGTTCTTTCAACTTTTCAACCTGAGCAATCATTTCGTCAGATTGTTTAGGTGCAATAAAGTCCGAAAGTACGATTAAATCGGCATTCTTGTATTTATCACCCGTCATCAAATCAATCGACTTCATAAGAACAGGTTCTAGATCCGTACCGCCGTGGAATGAGTAACTTAAGAAGTCGCTCGCTTCACGTAAGCCATCTTGCCTTGTTAACTCATAAGTAATCTGCTCAGAAGAGAACAGAATCACGTAACAGTCTCTCTCTTCCGCAAGAGCAATTTGCATTAAGGCATAAGCCATAGCTTTAGCAGACTGCTCAGGGAAACCACTCATAGAGCCCGAAGCGTCCACACAGACGATAAACGGGCCCTTTTCAATATCGATGTTCTTGCTATCTGGTTTTTGCGCCTTCACTTTACGTAACGTGCGTGATTTACCTTGCGAGCGATAGCTCAGTAAACGCTTGTCGGCCAAGTGCTTGTAAAAGATAACCTCAAGTTCAGGATAGGCTAGGAACATGGTTTCGTTTGGCAGCATTTTGTTCAGGTCATCACTTTCATGAATCCCAACAATATCATCGACGGCCTCATCGCTCTTCTCTTCAACCATCTGCAATTCTTCTACAGGGGCTTTGTGAAGCGAAGGATCATCTTCTTCACCAGCCATACGGCCCAGCTTTTCAGCGATCTCTTGCAAGCCCTTGTGCTTATTCAAGAACTCAGCATGACGCTTCATGATGGTAAGGTCTGTTTTGCTTAACTTGGCAGATGCCATATCCCACAAGCGCCCTACACTGCCTTCATCACCCGACTCCGTCACTTTGTCCATGTTTTTCATGGTTTCCATGCGCTGGTAAAGATCGGCTAAGACTTTTTCTTTGCTCGTTTCAAGTTCGGTTACTTGAGCTTGCTTGATCGCATCTGATAGTGATTGGTACCACTGGTCGCAAAAGTAGTGTGGAAACATCGCGTTATAAACGCCCTTATTGTTCTCCATAAGGCGTCTAGCTTGTAGATAAAACGCTGAGTGCCACTCAAGCTTTTTGATAACACTGTCTATCTCATCAAAGAACTGAGGTTCATCCCAGTAAATCACTTCTTGGTAAAGGGCGATCTCCTCTTGGAATCGATCAGTTTCACACACTTTAGTGACGCGTTTTTTTACTTTACCACGCCATTTCACTAAGTGGTTTTTCACTGATGTCTTCACACCTTTGTTCTCTGCAGCCATCATGACTTGAGAACGAGCGATGAGATCATTCATCGCTGTATCAATGATTCCTGAATCAGCCACCATCAAAGCGAGGTTTAAGCCGTCTGCTCCTAACATATGCTCTCCCCTTACTCGAAGTACTGGCTCATAAACTTAATACGCTGAGCAATCTTACTGCTCTTCACTTTGGTTGTTTCAAGATCTTGCGTTACCGCTTGCAAACTTGCTTCCATCGCTTTCGGTAAATCAGGGTCAATATAGTTATGAGGTAACGCATCATGGAATTCAGTGCGAACGCGTTTTAACTTGAATTCCGCTTCGGTTAACTGTTCTAGCGCTCTTTCAGCGCCACTTAACCACTTGTTATACAGTTCTTGATCCAAACCATCTGTGGTAACAACGCTCACCAAGACAGAGCGATTGGCAATGTCTTTAATCACTAATTGGTTCGATGCATCTAAGTCGAGTTTTAAACGGCATAGGTTTTTATTTTCGTTTACGTAACCGTAAATATCGCCGTGACCTTCTTTAAGAACACGATCAAAATCGTCTTTGGCTACGTATACCCAACGGCTATCGCCTTTCTCTGATTCAGACACCGACATGTTGCTTTGTAGCATAACCAGTTTAACTAGATTGTATGCACTGCCCACGCTGTACATTTTCGCGTTCTTGATATCATTCTGGTAAACGTCTTTTCGTAACAAGCCGCTGGTTGATTCCATAGAAAGCGAAACAGATAGCGTCGATTCAACATCATCTTGAATCTCTTCTAACTCTTCACGAGACATTTCGATTTGCGCTTTTGACTCTTGCTGATCGAACGCACGGTTCAATGCAAAGTCTTTAACCACGCTACGAACCACATCTCGTGATTCTGGGCTATGCCATAAACAATCTTGCAGAAGCATGATATCTAGCGGGTTCACGCTATCTCGCCCGCTAAAGAAGGCGCTCGCTTTCAATAGCTTAACGGCTTTCTTCCAACGTCTGTCGGATACATACAAATCAGACTCTGATGCAGAACCTTGCTTCTTAACTGTTTCCTCAAGCATGGTTTTCAGTTCATACAGCTTGTTAAACGAGTTATCGGTCAGCTCTAACTTGTCGAGCTCTTTCTGCCATTGATGGTATTCAATGTCAGTGATCGCCAAGCCTTTTGGAATCACAGCTTCTTGAGATGTGCCAGTCGTCAGCATCGATTTAAAGTTTTGTTTGTTTTGAATACGGTTTACAAACACGCGAACCAACATACGGTCATAAAGCGCTTCCAGGCCGCTGTCTTCGTCTGGAAGTTCATTAGATGCAGATACCAACAAGCGCATCGGTACACGCTCAATGTCGCTGCCGTTTTTGAAGGTTTTTTCGTTCACTACAGTAAGCAGTGTGTTTAGGATTGCAGGGCCTGCTTTCCAGATCTCATCAAGGAACACAACTTGTGCAGTTGGTAGGTAGCCTTCGGTCAGTCTTACATAACGACCGTTGTCTTTTAATTCTTGGATACTTAGCGGGCCGAACACTTCCTCTGGTGTAGAGAAACGTGTCATCAAATATTCGAAATAGCTGCTATTGTCAAAAGCTTGGATCAAGCGTTTAGCAATAAGACTTTTTGCGATGCCCGGAGGGCCTAATAGGAATACACTTTCGCCGGCGAGAGCCGCCAGTAAACAGAGCTTAATCGTGTCTTCTCTTTCATAGACACCATCGGATAGAGCATGCGCTAATTTATTGATTCTTTCAGAGAGTAGCGCTTTGTCAGCATGTGAGGAAATAGAAGGGTTCATGCGTTACTCCGGAAATCTTTTAACTGTTGAGAGTGTAGATATGTTTTTATACATTTGTTAGCACTTTGTTACAAGTGTATTTTATTATTGAGTTGCATTTATATCAGATGGTTAGGGTCGTAATTTTCATGTAATCATAGATTCCAAATATGAGAGTAACATCACGAACGGCACAAAACGAAATCTATAACTAAACCCAATTTTTCTTTTATTTTCGACACCATAGACGTTATGGTGGTGCACGTCTTCAGTTATCGATAAATTGGCAAGGAATGTGGCCAGACTTCATGAGTAAAGTTATCCATCAATGGAAAAGTATTTCTCTTATAGAAGAGAACGTGACGCTCCCTACGAACGTCGTGGTAAAACATACAACAATCAACCACCCTGGCGCGGCCGTTATTCTTCCTATCACTTCGTCTGGAAAGATTATCCTCATTAACCAATTTCGCCCTTCTCTCAAAAAGTGGCTTCTAGAGTTACCTGCAGGCACTATGGAAATTGATGAAACACCTCTTGAATGCGCGCAGCGCGAACTGGAAGAAGAAACAGGTTACAGTGCAACTTCTTTTCAAAGTTTAGGGCAAGTTACGCCTTTAGCTGGCTTCTGCGATGAGATACAGCATCTATTCGTCGCAAAAGACCTAAGCCTCACTACCCGCTTTGAATGTGATGAAGATGAAGTCATAGAAGTGATCGAGCTGAGCTTAGAAGAACTACACAACAAAATACGACACGATCAAATCACCGATACAAAAACTATCGCTTGTTTAAGTAAAGCCCAACTCTGCGGCTACCTATAATACTCTAGGAGAGAAACATGGACTTTCGTTCTGATACCGTAACTAAACCCTCACAAGCAATGCGCGATGTAATGGCAAACGCAGAAGTCGGCGATGATGTATATGGTGACGACCCAACATTAAACGAGCTTGAGCAGTGGGCAGCAGACGAAACAGGCTTTGAAGCCGCTATGTTCACGTCTTCTGGCACGCAAGCTAACCTACTTGGTTTAATGGCGCACTGTGAGCGTGGTGACGAATACCTTTGTGGCCAACAAGCGCACAACTACAAGTACGAAGCTGGCGGCGCTGCGGTACTTGGTTCTATTCAACCTCAGCCCATTGAGAACAACGCAGACGGCACACTAGACTTTAAAAAACTTGCTGCTGCGATTAAGCCAGACGACAGCCACTTTGCACGTACTAAGCTGCTTAGTTTAGAAAATACGATTAATGGTAAAGTACTTCCAATGTCTTATTTAGCGGAAGCTCGTGAGTTCGTAAACCAACATGGCTTGCAAATGCACCTAGATGGAGCGCGCGTCTACAATGCGGCAGTCGCGTTAGATGTTCACATTAAAGAGATCGCACAACACTTCGATTCTATGACGATTTGCTTATCGAAAGGTTTAGGCGCTCCAATCGGTTCACTACTTCTTGGCAGCAAAGAGTACATCGCTAAAGCACGTCGACTACGTAAAATGGTCGGCGGTGGTATGCGCCAAGCAGGTATTCTTGCCGCAGCTGGTAAGATGGCTCTAACAGAGAACGTGACTCAGCTTAAAGCAGACCATGCGAACGCAAAAAACCTAGCGATTGGTTTAAGTAAGCTAGAAGGTTTTTCGGTTAACCCTGATTTCATTCAAACCAACATTGTATTTGCGAAGTTAGATGAGTCCGTGGATATAAACCGAATCGCTCGCGAGCTGAGCGAACAAGGCATTACGATGTCACCAGGGAATCCTGTTCGCTTTGTTACTCATAGAGATATCAGTTCAGAAGACATCACTACTTTCCTAACAAAGCTAGAAAATGCGCTTTAACTCTTAACGAGAAGAGCGTCTACCGCAATTAACACTAAAGCTTCCCTCGGGAAGCTTTATACTTTTGTTTTCACGGGATAATGTACGTGTACAACAAGCCCCTAGCTTTACTCATTGCGACTATCTCTTTCACACTTCACGCAGATAATTTGGGTGATCCAGAACTTGGTAAACTGAAATACCTGCGCTGAATTGATGAAGGCTCAATTAAGTCGAATTTCTGAACAAGATATCAAAGATATTGTGGCCTATTACGCTTCATTGTCCAAATAGCGAACTATCCCATGTCGAGAGCGAATAAATAAAACCCACCACCTTTATGTTAATTACACAGATCTCTAGGTTCGCTAGATATATGAATTAGCCAACTCCAATAGATTTGTGATATTTTTATTCATACCAACCTGTAGTTACTATAAATAAATCACTCACCAACAAACATTTTCATGAAAAACAAACTTAACATTGGTCATGAAATTAGCTGGCTAAATAACTACCCTAACGATCAAAGATCTTACCTTGCGGAGGTTTACGTTAGCGTAATGAACGAAGACCTAGAGAAACTCATGAGCGCATGGCCTGAGCGAACAACCACATTACAAGTCATACATCGCATGAAAGGCGGCCTTTCATCAATCGGACATTTTTCGCTAGAGCAAAAAATTAAGGCGGAAGAGACAGCATTGAAATTAGGAAATAGTAGTGTCAAAGAAACAAACCTCAAAATTATTAAATTAATTTCACATAGCGTGGAATTAATTGAGGAATGGCTAGAGATTAGTGGTGTAGGAAATTGATCAAATCGATGTAGGATTTTTCTTATTTTAACTCTTTGGCGATTTTAGTCATTTCCGTTTTGTTACAATTAGCTAAATTTAGTCAACAGTAAAAATGATGAATAAAGATATTAAAAAATATACTGTATTGGTTGCAGACGACTCTCGTCTGGTTACAAGTAGTGTAGCCACAATCTTGCGACAAATCGGCTTTGTGTCCATATCTTATGCATACAAGCCTTTCGACGTTATTCAGCAGTGCCATCAGAACACTTTTGACATTATTATCTGTGACTATAACTTCCAAACTCAATTGACTGGCTATCAACTATTGGAAGAGCTCAAACACGCACAAATTTTAAAATCGAACACGATTTTTATGTTCCTCACGGGCGAAAATGATTACAACGTGGTGCGCTCAATCGTAGACTCCGAACCTGACGATTACCTACTTAAGCCGTTTAACAAACAGTTCTTTATCAAACGGATATTTTCAACCCTCAAGCGAAAGTTGGCCCTTGCACCAATCTTTGAAAAGTTAGCTGAATTCGATTTTTCTGCCGTTGTTCGCGAGTGCGATGATCTTCAACCATTCCACCCTGAATATTCAAAGCTTATCCGAAAACACAAAGCCTCTGCCTTATTGAAAAGTAAGCAATTTAATAAAGCTCAAAAGGAGTATGAAAGCTTACTCGAAGAGGATGACTTAGACTGGATCAAAACAGGCCTTGCAAGCACGCTCATTGAAACAGACCAAGTGGGCGAAGCAAGAGAGATGCTCAACTTAGTTAAGTCCAAAAAGGACAATCCCTACTTTCACGACGAAATGTCGAACATATATGCGATTGAAGACGACCTACCCAACGCCATCGAACACTTGAAACAGTCAGCGATGTTACTCGATGCGGGCGCGCACAGAGAATTGGTGATCGCAAACTTATCTATTGCCGCAGAGGCTTACCAAGACGCGTTCACCTATATGAAAAGGTATTACAAAAAGAACATTAATACCTTTCGCGGTGGGTTTTATACCCAAATTAACTACATGCGTACTTTTCTTTATAAGCAACCGCTTGGCGGACCAATAAACCTCTTTGAAGGGAAATTTACTTCGTACAACTCAATTTTAAACGATCTTGGTAAAGCGCCAGAGCTTATTCTTCAGAACAAGCTGATTTCTGCACATATTGCATTAATCAAAGGTGACCTAAAGACGGCAACACTCAACATAAAACAAGCGTTGAATAATACTTCCGATTTTCACTTTTATGATTTCTATCACCTTTGTTTCTTATTAGAACAGTGCTCTTTCTTGAGCGAAACGCCAACATTCGTAAAAAGGTTGGAAGACAGTATTAATCAAAATCAACACCCGAGCATTATTCGTAGCCAAATTCAGATGCTCAATAGCTTTAAAGAGCGTCTACAAGCCTCTCAGCAGCACTTGAGTAATATCCGCAAAGAGATGGTGTTAATGAAATCGTCGGATCGTTTAACGAAAGATAGCCACATTGATTATTATTTAGACATTCACGACCTTTTGCCACACTCAAAAAATACCTGTTTAGCAATAATCAAACTTTCAGCACTGCTTAGCACTCCCTATGAAGGCAAACACGATATTCGCATCAAAATAAACAAGTGCAATGACGTACTGGTCAACTTATATACACAAGAAGAGCTAAACAGTATAAATTACAATCAAATCCTACATAGGGCCCGAAGTCTAGCTACCTATTAATAGCGCTAAGTTTAAGAGAGTAATAAGGGATTCCCCTTTTAAACCACCTGTTTTTCAAAATTCTAAAATGTCATTTTCATACTTAGAAATATGTTTTTCCATAGAATCTGAGCTTGAACACAATCTGAGGATTCAGAAGGACAGGATTCACAGTACAATAATGTAGGTGACTTATGACAAAACAGACCGCTTTAATCATTGATGAACAACCACTGTATCGTGAAGCTCTTTCAGAGTTAATCAGAAATTCTTTAGATGTGGAAGAGATCTATAAGACAACAGATACCGACAGCATTTTAAAGTTGGTGAAAAACCAAAGGATTGATTTAATCGTACTTGATATAACTTTATTTGATAATGATGGAGTTAACCTAGCTAAGATCATCAAAGCACATGGCTACGAGGGTAAACTATTATTTGTCTCTTCTCTAGACAATCCAAGCTTATCAGATGCTGCTTTACACTTAGGTGCAAATGGCTTTTTGAGTAAGAACGAAAACTATGAGTCCATACGCTTCGCGTTGACCAGTATTATGAAAGGCTACTCTCTATTTAAATGTGACCAAATTAAGCATGGACAAAGCACCAAGCTATCGACTAAAGAAGCCATAGTATTTCAGTACCTTATCCAAGGCCACTCCAATAAACTCATCTCAGAGAGACTCTCACTGAGCGCAAAGACTATCAGTACGTATAAAACTCGTATTCTGAATAAATACAGAGCTAATTCAATCATTGAACTGATACAGCTCAACAACACTATCTAGCTATTTTACAGGATTGAGACTCCGCTCCATCACGGTGATCAATAGTTGATGAAGCGCATTATGGCGGTGCGTTTGTTTGATATAAGCCGCAATCTTCGGGCGACCATTGGCATAATACGACTCTGGTACTTCGAAAAATTTGAAACCTTCAATAGGAAAGCCAAAGTTCATCATGATCGTCGCGCTGCCGCTACGCTTTAACAAGCTAAATAACAAACCAACATCACCAACTGTAACCTTAGACGATATTTCAAATCCTTTTTTTTCCAATATCATACGAACAATTTGCTTCGACCCTTTCCACCCTTTGAGTTCTAATAAAATGAAGGGTAATGACAAAGCCGTTTCTAAAGTATGAGCATCAACTTCAGTTGGAACAACCAGCCCTACAGGCAGTGAACCAAGTGCTTGTTGATATATAGATTTAGGACAGTCTTCATTGTAGTGATGCAAGTGTACATCCACTTTACCATCAAGAATACTATCAATAGGTCTATCACTTGGACTCACAATGTTAATATGCGCTTTGGGAAGCAATTTCATAAGCTCGTTTAAGATCGCTCCTCCAATAAAGTGTTGCACATCCTGAGGTATAGATATGGTGATAGCTCTGTCATAAGTAAGAGGATTAAAAACACTGGCCCCCATACAAGATTCTAAACTGTCAAGCCCAGACTGAATAACAGGCAATTGTTTTCTTAAAAAATCGGTACTTTCAAAATGATGAGAACGCCTGATAAATAGTTCGTCTCCCAACTGCTCTCTTAAGCGAGTAAGGTACTTACTGATTGAAGCCTCACTCTTACCAAGAATTTTAGCCACTGGCTTAAGTTGTTGATGCTTATCCAACAACACCAAGATACGTAGAAGATTTAAATCTAAATCTTTATTCACAGCAATAGCCCTTCATCGTAAATTCAAAAACTTAGCTAACATGTACACGTTAGTATCTAAGTTTAGTCAATACAAGGTAGCGAGCCATTGCTGACGCTATCCTTTCCACCAGCCGCTAGATATGACATTCATCTAACATAACGAAACACAAATCGATAAGTGAGATGACGTAAGCACCCAATTAGCGCTGTGCTTTTTGCTCATAAAGCTTTTCATCAGCTTTTTCAAGCGCGTGTTCTAGAGGCTCATTCTCGCCCTTAAATGCGACACCAATACTCACCGAAGCATCAAACCCCAATGAAGAGATTTTAAAGCTATTCACCTGACTTTTTAGAACCTCTGATGCTTTCCTAGCGTTATCTATACTGCAATTCGGCATAATGACAACAAACTCGTCACCGCCTACTCTCAGTAAAAAATCATCTCGGCGAAAAACGTTTTTCATTGAAGAAGCGATGTGTTTAATCACTTCATCTCCCCAAGTGTGGCCTAGGTTATCGTTAATATCTTTAATTCGGTCGCCATCGATGACGATAACCGAACAAGTATTGCCTTCTACTGACTGAGTGAATTCTCGTGTGCTATAAATTCGACGATTGTACAAACCTGTCATTTGGTCTCTTAACGCCGTGTTCTTCGCATCAACCAATTCACCTTTGGTGATATTGGCTTTATTAACATAAAAGAGATAGTTAATGCTAACGAGCAGCAAAGCTATAAACAACCAAAAGTAATCAATGATCAACTTGGAATATGGATAACGATACGTATAAGTGTTCTTGTTGTCTGCAACTACGGTTTTACTAAAGTTCAGATACGAATATGGATACCCTGGATACGTAATAATCGTGTTATTGATATTGTTTCTCACCTCATAAGCCGTACTTTGGCCAACCTCGTTCATGTAATGTTCTATCTCCACGTTAAACACGTAATCACCAATGATGACCCCTTGGTAGTATACCGGAGATACAATCGAAAGAACTTCCTTCTGGCTTAGCCTCCCAACATGAGGCCGTGATATGAGAACCCTATCCGTCAATTGGTATTCTTTTGCTTTAATCGAACACACCTCACCCTCAACGCACATATCTCCTGAAAGACGCTCTTCTAAGGATCTAAAGTCCTCAGGTTCACTCGGGAATATGTATTTTGAACCCGAATAAGAACGATAAAAAAACATAAAACTGTTGTCCTTAGAATTTAAGTCATTATACAACTCAATATCATGCATTAAATGTCTAACGACGGTTTCAGTATTGTTCAGTCGAGGCTCACCAAGAGGATAAATAGTATCAGCAAGTTTCATCTTATTAACGCTGTCGAAGTAATGGCTATCGTCGTATGACATTTGAGCTAATTTTGATTCCGTAAATAAACCAAGCAGAACTAAGTAGTCTTTATACCTTTCTAACTGCATCACATGTAAATCAAATTCTGAAATCTCTTTGTTGATTTTCACCGTGCCGAAGCTGGCAAGAAACAATAGATATATCGTTGCAGAAAATGTAAGTGACGCCGTCATTATTTTAAATTTTGGCATTAGCATGATAATTCTTTTGATAGTCATAAATCAATAACTCTATATAATTCAATGATATTGTCGACACTGTACTTAGTAAGTATTCGAGATTTATACGTACTAATTGTTTTTTCACTAATAGAAAGTAGCTCAGCAATATCTTTATTTGTCATCCCCTTTAACAGCAATTTCGCAACGGTCGTTTCACGAGGAGACAACTTTAGATCTTGTCCGACCTTGCGTGGGTCGTTAACCTCTTTAAAGAATGAGTACCCTTTAACAATTGCCTCAATCGCATCTTTAAGTACGTTGTAATGCTCCGACTTGCACACATACCCATGGGCTCCAACCTTGAAGGCCATTTCACTGTAATAAGCACTAGTCTCGGCCGAATAGAACACTACTCTCCCTCTAAAACCATGCGATTTAATACGACGATAAAAATCGAAGCCATCGCAATCATCCAAATTGACATCTAGGATCAATAAATCGATTTGAGAATTTCGAACAAATTCATTTGCGGCTTTCAACTCTGAAGCCACATTGACTTGAGCAATATGAGGTGAAAATTCAACAAGTGATTTGATCGCAACACAAACCAGAGGGTGATCATCGAAAATTAAACAGTTCATCTGATATCTATATTTATGTTTGAGACAAGTTTGAAAGGCAACGGCTTAGAGACGAAATAACCCTGACATAGATCAACGCCATACTCCTTCAGTAATGACCAAGTTTCTTGATCCTCTACCCCTTCAGCGACTAACTTGATACCTAAATTTTTCGCCAAACCACATATTGATAAAACGATGTTTTTCTTCTTTTGATCCTTTGTTAGGTCAAAAATAAACGAGCGGTCAATCTTCATTTCGTTGAAAGGTAATTGAGCTAGCTTTACTAATGAAGAGTTTCCCGTTCCGAAGTCATCAATAGATACAGCGACATCATTGACTCTCAATTTAGTGAGATTTTTATACAAAGAGACACTGTTCTTGTAGGTATCGTGCTCTGTAATTTCGATAATAAAAGAGGACGGGGTTACGCCCCTCTCTAAACATCTTGCGATAAATGTCTGCGCAAAGTTGCTATCATCAAGATTAAATTGGTTTACATTGATCGCGATCTTCTTACACAAACCATTAGCCTTCATGTCGTCTAGCGCATTATTTAAGACAGTATCAAATAGCTCTGCAGACAACTGACAGCGTTCAACGATAGGTAAGAAAGTGTCAGGAAAAAGTACGCCGTATTCAGGGTGAACCCACCTTGCCAAGGCTTCATAAGCCGTCACCGTCGCCGTTTCGAAATCAACTTGAGGTTGATAATAGTTTTGTATTTGGCCTTTTGCTAACGCAATTAAGAATTCCTCATCGGAAACCTCAATATTATTCCTCGTTGGAAACGTTTGAGTGCCAAGTTTGCTCCTCATCGCCAATACATCTTCAATCGATTTTAAGGTGTAGGGCTTTTCAATAATTCCCAACACATCAAATGAAAAGTTTTCACACATCGCACGAATAGCGGAAAGAACTGTGAGTTCGACTGAACTTATCAATACTACATTGCCTTGATAATTTGCCTTGTCCAGCATAAACATCATGTCTACCCCGTCATGGACTGGCATTTGAATATCGCAAAATATGATGTCGAAATTTTGAGCCTTTACTTTCTCGCAAGCTTCCAACACATTGTCGAAAACCGTAACGTTGTAACCAAACTGGGCCAATAACTGCTTCAACAAGACCAGAAGAATCGGATGATCATCAACAATCATAATTTCAAGGTTAGTATTCATTGGCTTTCAACCACCTTCTGGTAAATTCGATTTCTGATTCAATGGCCCCAACCAGCTTCCTTAATTCGTCTTTATTAGCTACTCGTTCACAACATGCAATGTCTTTACACAAAGATGAAATTTCAGTTGCGCCTAGAGCGTTTAACGCCCCTTTAATTCTATGAATCGTTCGATTGATGGTAGGCGAGTTTATGTCGATATTTGCGATGTCTTCAGTCATTGTATCGATAAACACACTAGCAACCGCGATTGCATTACTTTTGTCGAATCGAGTTAACCATGTGGGAACTGGAACAGAAGGCGTCGCATGTTTCTCCAAAATAGCTAACAGCTTAGACACGCTGAATGGCTTATAAAGAATTTCATCAATAGCGATATGTTTGGTTTTCTCACGCGCTACTCGCGAATCTTCCGCAGTGATACCAATCACGACAATATCTTTAAAATCTTCACTATTTTTGATCTTGTTTGCTAACTCATAGCCGTCCATTTCAGGCATATGAAAATCAGTAAGTAGTACCTTAATCGAGTTGTGATTGATGTAATCCCATGCTTGAAGTCCGGTATCCACAAATACAGGTTTGATGCCGAGTTCATTCATTTGTAATGTCATCACGCTCTGGTTAATTGGATTATCTTCCGCGATAAGAACATCGCCATATTGCCAATCACTCACTGCCTCTGGAGTTAGTAAACTAACGGTGTGTTCATCTGGTCTCACGACCAAATTCAACAAGCTGTCTGGGTACTTCAACTGTTCTTGCTCAATCATGATTTGGTCATTCAAGTTTAGCCGAACCGTCATGCTGACAAGATTGGGTTGCGAACTATGTGTAATGTACAAGTCAGGTTTATTCTCAGATTCTGTAAGCTTCCACTCATGGCACCAACCTTTTAAGTTATTAGGCAGGTCTCGCGAATACGTTAGACTCTTGATTGAATAGCCCTCATCCCCGTCACATAATATAAACGGGATAGAAACACTGATTGTGGTACCTCGATTTAACTCAGACTCAATCTTTAGTTCACCGCCCATACATTGTAGGAGCTGATCAACAATACTGAGCCCCAACCCTGTTCCACCGTAGTGTCTTGTTATGCTGTCATCAGCTTGTACGAAGGGTTTCAGGACTTGCTGTTGCTGTGTTGAAGTCATGCCAATACCGGTATCGGTTATCTCGACAACTAATTGATTATCGACAGCCGTAACGACAGCACTGATCTCACCTTCTGACGTAAACTTCACGGCATTCGACAGCAAGTTCGTGAGTATTTGAGACACACGAATACCATCAACCATCACCCACTGATAAGCAAAGGGATGAATCTCAACACGGTAATTAAGGTTCTTGCTTTTAGATATCGGTTCAAAGGTTCTGAATACATCGCAAAGAAGCGGTAATAGTTGGACCTTTTCAGCTTTGACAGACAGCACACCAGATTCGATCTTCGACAAATCTAGTACACCATCCACCAGCTTATTTAGGTGGTCAAGAGAACGAATAGCTTGGTCGACTAAACGGCTGTCTTTATCGTTAACTGCATTGATCTTAATGATGTCAAGCAACCCATGCACAGCAGATAAAGGCGTGCGAAGTTCATGGCTCATGGTGGTGAGCAGGTTCTCTCTTGCTTCAACGGCAAGTTTGGCCTCTTGCTCAGCTTTTATTAACGCGTTTTCACGTTTCTTTTGCGCAGATACATCAAGCAGAGATGTTAGAATAAATCGCTTATCACTGTTCGACGATGAGATCGTTTTACTCTCTCTGTGAACATGAGAAATATCTAAGCGACAATCTTTCGCCAAGTGAGTATCTTTAAGGCTTCTCCCCCCAAGGATCGTTTTAATCTCTATCTGATTACCCACCAACGAATCACCAGTTGTTTGAGACTTCATCGAACAAGCACTGCATTCCTGAGTTTGAAGCTTTGGGCAGTTACTCAATAAGACCTCGTTGTTTTCATTATGAATAAAAACAATATTATTGATCTCTTGGATGATTTCAGAGAGCCAAATCCTCTCTTTTTCTTCTTGGCCTGCATTCAATTCAGCAAGCTTCACTTTGTAACGTAGATTAGTAAAGATTAAGTAACCCAAATACGAAATCGTTAGAAATATGACAAGTACAAGAGCAGCTAATTTATTTACATCACTACTGTCGTAGCCATAGGTCAAATCAAACTTACGATAGTTTCTGCTAAGCTTTTCAATTTCTTCAACGCTTATCGTATCGATGATGCTGTTCAAGACATTTTTCAACTCAAAATTTTTCTTAGATACAGCAAATGCAATGGAATAAGTTACTCCCTCTTTTTTATTGAACGTAAGTCCTTCCGTTGAATCGTTCAACATCATCGAATAGGTAATATCATCCGGAATATACGCCACAGATATCTTGTCACTTTTCAAATCATCAAGAATTTGTTTCATGTCTCGATATCGAATGATGTTGTTATCATCACGCTCCCCTAAATTGATAAGGCCCTGCTTACTTACGCTGAGAAGAATGCCTTGCTTCTTAGCTTTCGATGACTTTGCCGACTTATTACCCGTCACTTTAGTAAAGCTCGCCTGCATAAACGGTTTAGTAATTAACCATTTGGCCGTATTCACTTCAGAGTTATCACTATACAAAACAGGCACAACATCAGCGTTAAAAGTGGTATATCCAGAATCCAAATTGAGCTCAGGAGCTATGTAATCAAAACCTAACCCAGTTCTTGCAGATAGTAAGGCTAGATATTCAACCAGCATGCCGTCAAGTTGTTGATTTTCGTTCTCAAAAATAAATGGGTACGCATCACCATTAGAACTGTAGGTGATCACATCTTTACCAATATGACCTGACTTGTATTGCGAAATAAGTTTATCGCTAATGTGATAAGGATTCTTTGATTCGACAGATCGCACCCCACGACCTTCAACTTCCCACAATAAAATTGAATCAATTTGTTCAATTAACTCTTGATTATCTTTACTGGAAATGATGCGCACTTGCTCCTCATGCAACCACTCAGGTACATCTACGACCCCCCTCATCACATCGTTATGATCAAGGTATTCATTGATTGAAACATAAGTTGATAAAAGGACATCGGCTTTACCCAATAAAACAGCATCGAAAGCATCGTCTCGTGACTTGGCTTTATAGAGTTTGTGGAACCCACGCTTCTCAATAAGTTGGCAATATACGCTCTGGTCTATGCATGCCCACGTCAACTTCTCTTGTTGTTTATTTCTCAGATAAGCATCTTTATACCAAATGGCCAGAGTCGTTGAGAAAATCGATTCTGTAAATACGAACTTTTTCTCTCTTTCATCTGTTCTACTAAACCCCAACGCTCCATCAATTCTGTTATTCTCTACATCATCAAGTAATTCTGGAATATTTGTATAAGTTTTAATGTCCAGATCAAGATTTAGGAAGCCACTTATATTCAATAGGTAGTCTAAGCTAACTCCATATATAGCTTCTAATTTACTAAGATCATCGTTTTCACTGTTTGACAATACGCCAACCACGATTTTACCGTTCTTCTTATCTAATGCTATGGCAGGCATTGACATAAGTGAAAACATCAAAGTAATCACAATAAAAACTGTATTTATATAATTAAACATGTAACCTTCCTAAAAGCAGGTCGTTCATAATACCTCCATCTATTAACTTTTCAAATTAAATGAAAATCAGACAAAACAGTAACCCACTGTTATTAAAGGACTAACAAGAAAATATAGGAAAATTCCTACAAACATCTCCGCAAAGGACTACAAATTTAGAATAGGGAAACTGACGCGTAACAAAGTAATAAACCTAAAACTCAAATTTGATCAATGTTGTGTATGAAATCATATGTAGATTTCATCGATCATAACTATGCTTCTTTAGAAACGGAACACTGTACATACTCTGTTGAATGGGACGAATTCAGTGGCGAGATACTATTTGGTACTCTCTGTGCTCATTCTGATTCACACTGTGGTGATAGTCATACCCTTTTGTTTCCCCTTGGTATTGTAAACTTTGATTTTGGCAAAGGTCGAGATCAACGCTTATACATGGGGACCTCTCGTGATGGCTTGTCGGGCGGTACGTTGGTATTCTAGTTCGGTTACCAAAACCAATTAAACTCCGGTACCATCTTTAATCTGGCCTACCCACTGTTATTTCAGGTGAAGTTTGGACACCCCCTTTACGATGTCACCAGGGAATCCTGTTCGCTTTGCTACTCATAGAGATATCAGTTCAGAAGACATCACTACTTTCCTAACAAAGCTAGAAAATGCGCTTTAACTCTTAACGAGAAGAGCCTCTATCGCAATTAAGACTAAAGCTTCCCTTAGGAAGCTTTAATTTTTCTAACAAATTCGTTAAACATTCCCACAGCCAAAATAGCCTTCAACACCTGCTGGTTTTCTAAAAAACACACTAGATTGACTGGAACAGAACGCAATCTCGTTTTGGCCTATGTGAATACCTTCTAAGAATCATCCACCACATTTCAGCATTCTATTATCGCTTACGTTTGACTTGCATTGGTGACATAGAACATTGAATGGTCGCTAAAGGTAAATAACTTAGTGATAACATTTAAAGTTTTTAATTACCACGCACAAGGTAATTAAAAATAGAATAAATCTGTCCTATATCATTTATTTAAACAACTAATTTAAATAAAGAAATAGTAGATAGTCCCTCTCCGCCATTACAATTTATAACCGCTACAATCAACTTATAAATCAAATTTTCAAGTTAGTATTTCCGTTAATAACACTGCCATAATTGTGATGACAGTAGCCCATCGCAAAACTCAACACACTCGACGTAGACCATACTTCTATTATTATCAATTAAATAAAATTTCCTCGTCAAACCAAATTTGGGGTGAAATCCCTCTATCTAATTGAATATAATATTAATACCTCGTAATTTAGCCGCTACCTATCAGGCTAAAATCATACCAAAACTCATACTTTCCTTAAATAATAAACTTTTTTTACTACTTCATCATTTTTCAAAGCACATATAGTTTTCAAAGTTAAGCAACAAGTTACATTCAATCGTTGAGAGGTGAGATTATGGTTAGAGCATTTCGAATTCTTCATAACTTAATCATCTCAGCGTTAATTTTCAGTCTGTCACTTTCATTATATGCCAGTGCTAACAAATTAACGTTAGGAATTAGCGGCCAGATCAAAGACCGATGCGAAATAAACTTCTTTTCTGGCAATATCATGAATTTTACGGAACACCGTGATGTACAATCGTTGCCTTTTAATATCTATTGTAACCGTCCTTTGGGTATAACGATTAACTCAAAATATGGAGGGTTAAAATATCAACATCAAGGGGTTGATATTATTGAAAGTTACAATTTGTCATTACAAATAGATGAAATTCGTCTTCATGAAAGTAGGCACAGCAGCCAACTTACTTCACCAGTAATGATAGACAGTTCTGGTGTTATTCCGTTCTCTCAACATGGGAATCTTAGGGTAGCACTCGAAAATAGCTTGCGTTACGCAGGTTATTATCAAGACGTTATTGAGATCGAAGTTTACCCTTCGATTCATAGCGTGACGAAGTGAAAACTCTGCAATGTATCTGCAGAAAAACATACGCTCAGCAGTATTCGAGCCAATCATTTAAGATAAAGGAATTTCTAATGAAAAAGCTAACACTCTACGCAGCAACAGTCACAGCTATTTTTGGTGCTCAAGTCCAAGCCGCTCCTGGTGATGTCCAGTTAGTGGGATTTGTTTCACCTGTATGTGAGGTTACTGGTCTTTCAACGCAACTGATGGACTTTGGTAACGTATCTCAAATTCAAAACCTTTCTGTTAGTGGTCTTAACATGAAGTGTAATGACGTCGATGGTGCAACGGTGACACTGACAAGTGCTGAAGGTGGTCTAGAGTCAGATGATAGTGAAGACTACGCTCTTACATACGATGCAACATTTAATCCTTCAGGCTTAGCTCCTTTCACGCTTAATGCACCAGGAGGCCCAGGTCTAAATGACGTTTCAGTCAGTAATTCTTATGGCGGTTCTGGCGCATTAGCGACAGGTGTTGCCGCATCTATTGATATTGTGACGACAGAAACCTCCCCATGGGCAGGTGGCTACTCAGATACATTAACCGTAAATATCACCTCAAATTAGAGGCTAATAAGTCGGGGGCTATTAATTGGCCTCCGACTTAATCTCAGCCTCAATCTCAACGACGTAAGTTTAATTTGGAGCTCTTCGCTATGTATCAATGGATCGTGCATAAATGGATCGTTCTTTTCCTATTGTCATTCACTTGTTTGTCCGCTCATGCGTTCAAAGTAGAACCGATGTCTATGGAAATGACGCCGCTTGGAAAAAGAGCTCAAATGACCATGAGGGTTGAGAACTCTTCTCAAGAACCACTCACGGTTGAGTTGTCTCCGGTATATATGACAATGGACAAATATGGCAAAGAGACCACCACTCCTGCTGATGACGAGCTATTAGTTATTCCTGTGACCGCGATTATTGAACCTGGACGATCACAATCCATTATGGTGCGCTATTTAGGCGATCCTTCCATCACAGAATCTAAAGCGTATCGAATTGCTGTGAAGCAAGTGAAAGTTCAAAGAGCAAGCAGCAACCAAGGGCAAGTAAGTCTTTTACTTCAGTTTAATACGCTTATCAACGTCCGACCTCAGAACACGGTTTCTCAGCTTGAAGTAAAAAGTATCGAACAAAATGACAAAAGGAACAAATGGGTTCTTGAAGTAATTAACAGTGGCAATAGTTATGGTCGATTAACCAATACAACATGGAAAATATCTGATGGTAAAAACTCAATCTATTTAAAAGGTGTAGAAATCGCTAAGCGTATTCCGGGAACTTTAGTCCTTCCCTACTCCACTCGTTATTTTGAAATGCAGCCTCTTAAAAATTACAACGTGAATAACCTAACGATTGAAATAGAGCAGGAACAATAGCAATGAGACGTTATATTTGGGGAACGCTCATCTATTGCTTTCTGTGTGCACAAACGTTGGGCATAACACTGTTTCCAACCGTCATCGAGCTCAACACAGATCACCGGGCAGCATCTCAACTGGTTGTGACTAACAACTCAACACAAGCTCTCCCACTTGAAGCTAACGTTCGTCGATTAAAATTCTTATCTGATGGTACATTCGAGACATCGGAGCTAGCGAGTGAAGAGGTGTTTGTGTTTCCACCTGCCGCGATGTTAGCCCCCGGAGAACGTCAAGTATTCCGTATACAATGGTTGGGAAATAGATCACTCGAAACCTCTCAGAGTTATTTCATCCGTTTCAGTACCGTGAATATTGGACAGAACAACGCGAGAATAGATAAACCCATCGATTTGACAACCGGTATCAACTTACAAGTTCACTACAATGCGTTGTTGCACATTCACTCATCCTCGTTAGAACCTGACGTGAAGTTGCACGTAGATAAACAAGGCAAGCTAACACTTACTAATTCAGGGTCACGATTTACCTATACATCGCTACTTCATTTTGCGGGGCTTGAATCTCAGAGCCAAAAAGTACATGCGGCTTTAGGTGAGCAGTTTATTCCACCACGCTCCACTATTACTTTCCCTTCTACTTCAAATTACTTACCAATGGGCACTTACCATGGGCATGAAAACTGAAAACCATCACAAGATGTGGCAAGTTTTGTATGTCTTAGGATTAGTACTTTTTTATTGTGCCGCCTTAAGCCCTACAGCTTGGGGTCAGGAAATGGTCTTGAATCCAACAGGGCGAGATATTCAACTTACCTCTTTGCTAAGGATAAGTGACACCATACTGGGGGAAGCGGACATTATCATTACCGCAAACAACGAGATCTTGTTACCGAAGGAAAGTACGCTTTCTCTCCTTTCTTCCGTCGTAACTCATGAAGGTATTGGGAGACTCAATGACACGACAGACGATGAAATGCTGTCTCAGCATCATTTTGAGAGCGTAGGATTAAATCTGAGTTTCGATTTCTCGTCATTAGAATGCATCGTGACGGTACCGCCTGAATTTAGCTTAACCCAACAACTGTCTATGAACAGCGCAGATGATTTTTATAACTATGCCGAACCAAGTTTATTAAGTGGATACGTTAACTTTGCCCTTTCGGCCAATGAGACCCAATATGTAGATCAAAATTCGTCAAGGCAAGATCTCTATCGCGGTCAATTCGACTCAGCACTTAACATTGGTTTTCTAAACTTTGAGTACGAATCCTATTTAGAAAACAGCTCATCACAAGATTCGCGATACGTAAGAGAAGGATCTCGTCTTAATATTGACTTTGCAGAACAAGGCACACGACTTGTCCTTGGCGATATGTACAACAGTGGTCAATCTTTTCAGGACAGTGCCGACATACTTGGTATTGGGTTAACGCGAGATTTCACACTCATTCCAACCAGAAATGCGCGACCACGAGCCAATCAATCATTCACCCTTCAAAGGGCTTCAAATGTCGATGTCTATATAGATGGGATTGCAGTCCAACGATTAACCCTAGGCGCTGGTAGCTATAACCTTAGTGATATCCCCCTGGCGCAAGGCAGCAATGATATTGTACTCGTCATCACCGACCGCTCCGGGAATGAAGAACGCATCGAGTTTTCTATTGCTACCGGTAACGACTTGCTCAATAGCGGTGAGTTTGAATATAGCGTCATGTATGGAGCGCCTTCTGAATTACAAAATGGACAACTAGAGTACCTAACCGACGAGCGTATTTTCCATGGTTATATTGATGTGGGTATTAGCCCTTGGTTAACGTTGGGTACGAACTTTCAAACCCGTGAAGATCTTTATCAATATGGTGCCACCGCGTTACTCGCTTCTACATGGGGCGTGACTGAACTCACGGCCTCTCGTAGCGAACACCCTACATTTGGAACTGGCGACGCTTACAAATTTGCGTTCGATGCGGAGTTTTCCAATACGAACACGCTGTCTCCACAACTGAGTTTTAGTTATGAATATCTGGCCAACAATTTTACTGGGGTCTCAGGGTTTGATGCTTCTGATATCGATATCAACTTAACCACTCATTATGTGTCTGCATTCAGCTCCATTTACCTTGGTCAGTCTTTACGTGCTGCCATGACCCTCAATTACAGATCAGGAATAGACAAAGAGAACGATTATTGGCTTATTAGCCCGAGTTTATCGGACGGGCTGTTTGATACTCCCGCTACTTGGAGTGCACGCGTTAACTATCGGCATAACGCGAGCGAAGACGATGACATCAGCACGACTGTCACCATAAGTTGGCCTCTTAGTCGACAAACTCGTGTTGTCGGTCGTTACACCACAGAACTCAATGAGGCCGCCTTAGATTACAGCTATCAGAATAATATTGGTAACACAGGAGGGGTGTCGGCGTTTGCGAGTGTTATTACTAACGAAGAGACGGATGCCGATATGGATGCTGGGATTAACTATACGGCAAACCGTTATGAATTGAATGCGACTCACGCTTCGCGGCTTGAAGAAATTAGTGGTGAAACACGAAACCACAGTACCGACGTAACTATTAGTAGTGCACTTGCTTTTGCAGGTTCATCTGTGGCAGTCGGCAGACCAGTACGCGAAGCGTTTGCGATTGTCACCAAACATAAGAGTCTGAAAGAGAATGACGTGGCTATCGATCCTACAAAAGACGGTGAGCACGCACGCGTTTATCTTAAAGGTGATGCAAGTGCTATGGTCCCAGACCTTGTTGCTTATAATGGCCAAGTAGTCAGTTACGAGGTCGATAACTTGCCGCCAGGGTATGACTTAGGTGACGGCGCTTTTTGGATTAAGCCGGGTTATAAACGAGGCTTCCAACTCCAAATTGGATCTGATGCAGTATTAACCGTTATTGGCAAGCTATTCGATCGTCAAAGTAACAACCCTATTTCACTTGTCGCTGGTGTAGCACATTACCTTGGTGAAGCAAAGCAGTTGCCAATTGACTTCTTTACCAACCGTAACGGCATATTTGCTATCTCTGGATTAAAGCCAGGTAAATATCAATTGGTACTCGACACTAAAGAACAAGAGTCAGTCATCATTACCCTCAGTGAACGCAGTGACAACTTGATAAGACTAGGAGATGTTTATGTGGAATAAACAAGTTCTTTGGGGATCCTTGTTCCTCATCGCCATAAACCATGTACCTTCGGCATTGGCGTGTGAAGCCAGTGCGTTAATTATTCAACCCGTCTCATCTAAATCACAATATGATGTTTTCAGCGCAGGCACATTCGCAACAATAAACACTTACCGAATAGATGCGAACATAATTGGCGAGCCCTGCGAGTTAACCTTAATTTTGCAGCTTAACGATACCAGTCGCTCGTTAAAAGGGTCTAGCCAAGACAAACTCAACTTTGAGTGGTCAGGGCAGATTGGCATACCGGTGGCTAATCAATGGCACTTATCATTAACCGATAGCCATCCTTCGGCAACGATACAAATGCGATTCCCGAGCAAGCAATGGTTAGCATCAGGAACCTATCGGGGGTTATTGGAAGTCTCACCTTCTTATATATCAAATAGTAAACAAATAGAAATTAGCCCTAGCTCCATCCCGGTCTCTGTTAACGTTCCGCCTGCTGCAAAAATTCATTTTTATGGATTAACCCAACAACATTATGACCTTGATCTTGGAACATTATATTCAAACAAAGTTATTCGTTCTGCGCCTAACCTATGGGTTCAAAGCAATACAGCTTATACCATCGTATTGGAATCATCCCACCAAGGAATGCTACGTCATGAATCTAATGAGACCAAATGGGACATTCCATATCAATTATCCCTCGATAACGACAGAGTAAACCTTGAGCAACTGGATGTAAGAATTCAACGTCTTTCGGCTACGATTGGTCAACCGATTCCTTTAAGCTTTGTTATAGGTGAAACAGAGAACAAACCAGGAGGACAATATAACGATACATTACAAATTTCTATTGCACCTCGACTTTCACAGCAACCGTAATTATGCAATTATGTAAAAATTAAGCCGTAGAGCTCAATTTTATAAAACACAACGTCATAGAATCAAAACATGATTTGCCAGGCTCGGAATAAGTTATGCGTAAAGATAATTTAAAGCACATGCTCCTAATTGGTGACAATGGTATTAACAACCAGTTTATTCAGCGTGAAATAGAAAAATACAGTGACTTTTCTTTTAGCAGAGCATGTATGACAAGCATTGGGCGCTCGAGTAACCATAAAACTTTCGATGTCGTCCTTATTAGCTACTTACTCTTGGCAAAGATCGAAGATATCAGCATCATCTTATCAAGAATAGAATCCAATAAATGGGTAGTCTATGATGTTCCTGCAGACATTACCGGACAGAGTATTACTGTAATGCAACTATTCAACTTGTTTAATATAAAAGGAATCATCTATCAGGACGCTCCTATTGATCACCTTACCCGTTGTTTAAAAACAGTGTGTGACGACGATTTGTGGTTGCCGAGAAAGTTAATGTCACATATTTTAACTAATAGACACGATTACACTTTCAAGTCGAAGGTAATACTATCTAGCCTTACGAAAAGAGAAGTTCAAATATTCAAGCGAGTGATAAGAGGAGATTCAAATTTAGAAATATCAAACGAACTATTTATTTCAGAAAGTACGGTAAAAACACACGTATACAACATATATAAAAAAATAAACGTCAATAACCGAAAAGAAGCAATAAGAAAAGCAAATTTTATCAATAGTTTAGAGAACATTATACAACCAGACATGAAATTCAAAATATGAATATTCAATTCAAAGCTTGATCCCCGCTCCCCTTAGTAATTTTCTATACTAAAATTCAACAACAGCCGATCTCAGAAAACCTAAATCTCCCTGCACTCTTCTAGTCGGCGAAAAACTGTTTTCAAAAAGTTTAGGTGATCCGATTGACTCACGACTTGCCTAAGAAATCACCAATAGCACCATAAACCATATTAAGTGTTCATCTAGAACAAATAATCCTTGAGCTTCCCCTAAGGGGAAGCTTTATTGTCATGCTTTTAATGGAGTAAAACCGTGACTTACCATCCCTTCGCTTTGATCTTGCTTACCCTTTCGCCTAGCCTTTATGCTGCTGATTTTGGAAACTCTGCTCTAGGTAAAATGAAATCTCCAAGCTGTGTGTTTTGCCATAACCCCACCAGCCCATCAACTAATAGCACCTACCCAAACCTTTCAGGTCAAGATCCCCTCTATCTCTTTAATGCAATGAAAGCGTATCAAAACGGAGACAGACAAGGCGACTACGCAGATATGATGCAAGCACAACTGAGTAAGCTCAATGATCAAGATTTGAAAGACATAACCGCATTTTATTCATCTCAAGATAGTGAATAGCTGATGCGTTTAGCATTGCTTAAATGAAACACATCATATTACTTTGATGTGTTTTATTGATATTGTCGAGACAGGAATATCACAAGACTCAAGCTTTCCGACTTTAATATTGCTTCTTCTTTGAGGAAGCTCATAATAGTCAAAACAATAGTTATTAATGTTATTGACTTGATCTCCCAACGGTAGCAACTTATTTAATTTGGAAATATAACTAGGATGTAGCTTGTATAAATCACTAATGTTTTTTCTGTTAACCATCAACGTATTTCGATTTGTATTCGCGTAGCTTAATATTTTATTGCCTTTACGGTTTAAATCAAAATCACAGTTACTACAATTCGAAATCTGTGCAAGTATAGTCTCACCACTGTTACTTAAAAACACTTTAACCTTTGTATGATTTGTACTTAACACGCTGTTATTATTACTATTAACCTTAGTATAATCAAAATAGCCAACGAACTCGAAACCTCTATCAATTTCAAATAATCGATGTTCACCATCTGTAGAGATAACGTGCTCATCAACGATAAATGAACCAGAACAACCCACTAATATTAATGAAAACAATAGGTAAACCGTAGCTTTAAATTTCATAATTAACTCCATAATTATTTTTCAAAACCCTATAAGTAGAGGATTCCATAACTCATGTATTAGATGAAAATTAATAAAAAGCCCCAATATTCAATTGGGACTTACTCTCTGAAAGATGAATTAAGATGCTGCATTATCCATCAATTCTTTCTCCGTCTGGTATGCTTCAATGATCTTTTCAGCAGAAAGGTCAATATCTTCCATCGAAGTATGGCAACTCAAAACCGAGAACAGCATCGTCTTTAAGCCTTTGTAGCCCGAAGTTGATGGATATAGCGTTCCTTCTTCCTGCAAACGGTGAACAACTCGATCCGTGAGTTCATTGCGGTAGATATCATCACCTTGACCAAATTGAGCTGAGAAACGATTGGATACAACATCGTTCAGAATCGTGATGCCTTCTACTGCAGAAAGTTTTTTCGCCATACGCTGTGCTAGTTCAGTACAACGATCAATGTGCTCAACAATCCCTTCTTTACCTAATGATTTAAACGCTGCATACACAGGAACGCCACGTGCTCTTCTTGATGCAGAAATACCAAAGTTAATTGCGTTTCGATCTGGTTTTTCCATTGCATCGTTAAGGTAATCACCCATATTACTTCCACCCATAGCCTTAGATAGCGCTGCGGCGTCTTTTACGATGATCATTCCACTGTCATACGGCATGTTGAACCATTTATGGCCATCCGTATCAATAGAATCTGCTCTCTCAATCCCTTTCAACAGGTATTTTTGTTTATCACTAGCTGCTGCCCATAAACCAATTGCACCATCTACGTGTAGCCATGCATTACCATGCATTTCTACGGCATCAGCCAGTTCATTAAATGGGTCGAATGCACCTGAATCAATACAGCCAGCCTGTGCGCAAACGAGAGTTGGACCTTCTAGCGCAGAAATAGTCGCTTTGAGGTTGTCTGGAATTATGCGTAAGTTATCGTCTGTTGGCACTTTGACGATTGTTTCTAGACCGATACCAATCATTGACAGTGCGCGCTTTATCGTTGAGTGGATTTGGTCACTGACAACAACGTTAATACGAGGAGCTCCAAACAAGCCTTTGGTGACTACATCCCAACCAGCACGTTCAAGCAGTGTATTGCGGGCGGTTATCAAACCGGTGTATATAGCTTCTTGCGCACCAGAAGTGAAACCTACCGCCGTACCTTGATTTAAACCTAATAGCTCAACCATCCACTCTGCCGCTGTTTCTTCAACAACAGACATAGCAGGGCTAGAAACGTAATAAGGCACATTTTGGTCCCAAGCACTCACTAGCCAATCTGCTGCTAGTGAAGCAGGAAACGAACTGCCAATCGCGTACCCAAAAAAACGTGCACCACCCGATGCCATTAAACCAGCATCGACATTCTTTACCATTTCATCAATCACTTGTGATGGGTCTGTTGGTCGCAATGGTAAATCTCCGCCGATAGATTCACGTAAAGCTTGTGAGGTTGTACCTTTATCTACCTGTCTATCTGCTAAAGATTCTAGGTAAGAAACTGCATGTTTCAGAGAGCTTTCAAGTGGTAAGCGATATTCATTAAAACGGTGTGACATGATGATTCCTCTATTTGTTGTCTACCCAATAATGTTATTGGATCTGGGCTTTGAGGAATTGTCATATCACGCCACGCGAATACGATTTGCTAAAGTTCTTATGGCAAGAAAAAGAAAGCAAAGTGTCACTTCTAAAAACAAGATATCGAGTATTGAATCAAATATAATGCTTCCCCATAAACACCAACCTATAAGCACTGATGTCTACTGCGGAACTGTGAGGGAGTAAAACCGGTTTTGCGTTTAAAGAAACGAGTGAAGTTAGCAGACTCACCATAGCCGATATTGGTAGCTATTGACGTTATTGAGTCATCCGAGTGCTTCAGTCGAACCTGAGCCTCATTTAAAATAAGATCATCTAACACTTCGCGATAAGTTAAACTTGCGCCGAGTAAGCGCCTCTGGATAGTCCTAGGACTCATTCCCAATATGTTCGCAGCCGTTGATATAGGTAACTTTCCCATCGACAAGTATGGTTGCATGGCATATTTGAATGAGCACAAGAAATCACTAGGGATACCTTCTCGATCTGTGAGTACTCTTCGTTCTGACTTTTTTAGTGAGTTAACTTTCTGATTCAAAAGTTCGTTATTTAGGCGAATACCTGTGACTGAACGGAGTGTGAAAAACTGAACATGTGCTAACTTTGAACATTCAAAAAAGCACTCCGTATGTGGGCTAACAATTGTCACATACTTTTCTTTGCTGTTTTGTTTTGTCAAAGCTGTTACCAACTCATCCAGAAAAATGATCGAGAATATCTCAGCGTACTTAAACCAGTCTTGTGTAGCGCCCTCTTTTTCACGCACTAACCAGTAACAATCATTATGGAGCTTTAAAGATATTCTAACTCCGCTTGAGTAATATCGAATGATTTCACAGAATTCTTCTAGTGCTTCTTTTACAGTGCCCTCCCTTGCTTTAACCAAATGAGCAATCACGCCAGGTATATAGGTGTTCTTACACATTAACCAAACACGAGTCACAAATGTATCCAGCGAAACACTTTCACCAAACATTCTGATTATGTTGAGTAAAACAGTCTCAGGTATAAACGGGAATGCACAGGTTTGTATGTCAACCGGTGCTTTTACGCCAGTAATCAAAGAATGGACATTAATATCTTTTTCACTAAAGAGTTCAGCTAGATCATGAATACAACCTGTGCGAACAAGTGGTACTCCTCTATTCATATGCTTTCACCTTCCGACCTTATTCACTTCACGTTGATATGTTGAAAATCCTGCCTAAGAATTAGAAAGCCCCTTATTAGTAAATTGAATAAGGGGCTAAATTCATACTATTTAGTTGTACTGAATATAAAGCATCTTTCTTAGGCTATTGCATCGATTCTTATCCAGAGGCTCCCCTAAATACTCGCCTTCTTCTGCTGCCGTTTTCATTAATAACGCTCGTGCACGCTCATCACTAGGTAGATCTCGATATTTTTCATAGGTTTTCATTTTTAGAATTTTGTATTTAGAATTTTGGCTAAGGTCAGAAAAGTTATCGTAGCAGTAATTCATAGCACCTGAGTTTGCGCCAATCTTACTGGCATCTGTGATTGCATACGCGTTGGCAGTCAACACAATCATAGATAATGCGAGAGTCTTTATCAGTTTCATATCCAGTTCCATTTAACGTTAGTCTTATATTTATTGCAGTTATCGAGCCATCAAATCAACTACAAATAATATTCAAAAATTGATGCTAATCATTCATCTAAAGCCATGCTAGCCATTTGGCGACACATCAAAAATAACCACTTTAATTTATACCGATTCGACTCTGCCCGAGGATACATTCCAATTTCATCACGCCAATAAAAATTTCAATGTCACGATATGGCCATTAAATCAAGATATTTGATCTTATGTTCATCTTAAAAACAGTTCACTCTCTCATTAATAACCTGATGGTTCATTGATGGGAGTAGAACACCTAAATCCCTACATATCAGAATCTTAAATTGAGAGCCTCGCATGTCAGAAATAAAACAAATCGACACCGGAACGCAAAAAAAGAAACCCATCAATAAAGTAAAAATAACAACAAACAGTTTATTGGCATTCACCATCCTTTCCATCGGCATCGCTGTAGTTTCAGACAGAATTATTCCAACTACCGACAACGTTAGGGTTGAAGGCAACGTCATTTCCTTAAAACCACAAGTATCAGGACAAATAGAGAGAATTAATATTACTGCAAACACTAAAGTTGAGAAAAATGACGTGTTACTCAAAATTGTCTCTACCGACTATGAGATAGCCGTTAAACAAGCAGAAGCAAAATTGAAGATAGCCGGGCAGCAAGTTGGGGCGCAAATGGCCAGTATTATTTCCGCTCAAGCACAACTCACAACATCGTTAGTTGCACAACAAAATGCTCGGCGTCAGGGTCAACGAGTATTGGCTATGGCAGACAAAGGGGTCGTATCAAAGTCTGATGCCGATACAACACGTGCCACGATTGATAAAGCTAATGCTGAAGTCATGAACGCTCGCGCTAATCTAGAAAAAGCCAAAGCTCAAGTGGGTCCTGAGGGAGAGGAAAATGCCCAAATACAATCAGCACTACTTGAATTACAAAAAGCCCAATTGGACTTATCGCGCACAACCCTATCAGCGCCTTCAGATGGTGCGGTAACCAACTTGAGCTTATCAGAAGGTTCTTACGCTTCTTCAGGCTCTCCATTGATCACCTTCGTCGAAAGCGACAATTTATGGCTTGAAGCTTATTTTAGAGAAAATAGTCTCGGTAACATAAAACCAGGCGATGACGTTGAAATTGCATTAGATCTTGCTCCAGGCACGACATTCAAAGGCACAGTTTCTTCAATCGACTTGGGGGTCACATGGGGTAAAAACGAACAACTTGGTGACCTTGCGAATGTACAAAACCAAAATGGATGGTTAAGAGACACACAACGTATTCCAGTTACGATTAAAATAAACGAACCATCGGCGATCCACTCAATGCGAATTGGAGGCCAAGCAGATGTCATCGTTTATACTGGCGAAAACACTCTATTTAACCTGCTTGGAAAAACCTGGATTAATGTAGTGAGCTTGTTCTCTTATGTTCGATAAAATAGAGCAAGCACAAGAGCGTAGGATTTTTCGCTACGTCACGGCAGTCGGCCTAGCAACATTCCTTGCACTATGGTTTAACTGGCCATTAGCTTTTTGCACGCCACTTCTGACCGCAAAATTTATCGCTGATAAGCCTCAATTTCATATTCTCCATGTCAAACAGTTGGCCTACGCGCTTCTATCCAGCGCTGCTATTGGATTCGCAGTATCAACAGGGCTACCTGAGTATAAAATTGCCTTTCTTTCTACACTCACACTCGGGATGCTTTGGGCATACTATTTGTTTACCGACCCTAAATGGGTCATGTTCGCAACATTCCTAATGATCGAACTGATATTACTTCCATCTATAACGATAATCGATCAAGCATCCGCGCTTAATGTAGGAATCGGTTTTGCGTTTTCAGGCACTTTGGCCGTCGCTTTGTACGCCCTTTCGCACGTTTATTTTCCAGAAGAAGAGAAGACGGACTTTGAAGGGTTTCCCGCATCCCTACTGACCAAAGAAATGCGGTGGACAGCCGCTGTGCGCGCATGGGTGATTTCGTTTCCGCTCGTATGCTTTTACTTCTATTTTCAACTTTCTCAGATACTGCTTACCGTTGCATTTGTAATGTTATTATCGTTAATGGCAAGCAGTGAAACGTCCGGTAAGACCGCGTTATTTTTCACAGCAAGTAACATCCTCGCAGGTCTAATTACATTCGTCGCTTTTCTCATCATATCTTTAGCACCTAATATGTATGTATATATGATGGTTGTACTCAGTGTCATTACGCTTTTCGGAATAAAGATTTATACCGAACCACAAAAGGCGCCTATATATATTACGGCCTTTACCGGGTTCAATGTACTTATGGGAACATCAATAAGCAGCGGCGCATTGGATGACAAATTCTACGTTCGCATTTTCCAGCTATTTTTAGTCTTGCTATACATGCTATTTATGACCTATTTCTTAGAGTCTCGATCTAGGAAATAATCCGTCAAACCAGAACTTTCTGTCGTTCCTACACTCTCATCCATTGTTACTAAGTGTTGTTAAATGGCAGGGAAACTCCTGCCATATCTAGTCAGGCGACATCCATAGCTCCTAGGTAACACTGTAAAGACATGGCTTCAGGTACAACATAGCGCTTTACACGCCCTAGCGAACCCTTACAATGTGCAGCAAATATATTTATCAAGGTTTGTCTCTATGTCTATTCAATGGTTTCCGGGTCACATGCATAAAGCCCGCAAAGAAATCGAAGAAGTTATCCCACAAGTTGATGTGATCATCGAAGTATTGGACGCTCGTATCCCGTTCAGTAGCGAAAACCCAATGATCTCTTCACTGCGCGGCGATAAGCCTTGTGTAAAAGTGTTGAACAAGCGTGACCTTGCAGATCCTGAACTGACTCAACGTTGGATTGAGCACTTCGAGAAAGAGCAAGGCGTTAAAGCGATTGCGATTACTACTAGCGTAAAAGAAGAAGTTAACCACGTTATGGAGCTAGTACGTAAGCTGGCGCCACACCGTGAACAGATGGGCAAGAACATTCGCACAATGATCATGGGGATCCCGAACGTAGGCAAATCGACCATCATCAACTGCTTGGCTGGACGTACGATTGCGGTTACAGGTAACCAACCTGCGGTAACTCGTCGCCAACAACGTATCAATCTGCAAAATGGCGTGATCCTTTCAGACACTCCTGGAATCCTTTGGCCTAAAGTAGAAAACCCACACAGTGGCTTCCGCTTGGCTGCAACAGGTGCTGTAAAAGATACGGCAATGGAATACGATGAAGTGGCATTCTACACAGTAGAATACCTAGCAAAGCAGTACCCTAACCTTTTGCAAGAACGTTACCAAATTGAAGAGCTGCCAGAGTCTGACATCGAATTGATGGAAGCGATTGGTCGTAAGCGTGGCGCACTTCGTGCCGGTGGTCATATCGACATTCACAAATGTTCGGAAATCCTACTTCACGAATTGCGTAACGGCACTTTAGGTAAGGTAACGCTTGAGTTGCCAGAAATGATCACACAAGAGCTGATCGAAGTTGAAGAAGCTGCTGCTCTGAAAGCCGAACAACAGATTAAGAAGAAAGAGGAGCGTCGTAAGCGTTACTTGAAGAACAAACGTTAATCTCTCTTAATCATTTTTACATCAGCCTCTAAAGTATTCATGTTCTATTCCCCATAGAACATGAATATTGCCTGATACGGTTTGTTGATCTAGCTAACATACTGACAAATCTATAGAAATGGTCGTTTACAATCCCAAAGACTGTGACATACTACGCAAATTATTGTGTATCAATCTCGGCTAATTTCTCAATGCGCTCTTATTCTGGGTTCAAGAATCAAAGATTTAAAACCTATTTCGATAATGAAATTTATTTGCCGTACATAAATTTCATCTACATCCCGATCTCAATATTCTGTGCTTTCCTCGTTACCGACTACATACACTTTGGGAGTGAGTGTCTTACACCTATCATTTTCAGAGTCATACTTTTTCTATTGATGATGGCTGTCGCCAGATACTGCATTACAAGCAAACCCAACGTTTTGGAACTCGTAGAAAGTACTTTCCTTGTAATTAGCTCACTTTTCTTGGTCTATGTCGGTCGACTTGCTATTGAGCTGAACAACTTCGATTACCAAGGCGGTATCATTTTAGTGATGATCTACATTGGTACGTTTTCAAGGTTGTCAGCCAAGTACAGTATCTCTACCCTGTCGTTTATCTTTTTGGCTTATCTCATCGGCCTTGCGCCACTGCTTTATGAAGCTGAGCCAAAGCATGAGATCGACACAATTTCTGTTTATATTTCGGCTTACATCCTAATCTCAGCGGCCTGTATAAGACGTAATTTAGAAGTACACAAACGTTTCGCTCAATCCGAGCAACTGCGTAAACAAGCGATTCAGCTTCGCAAACAATCCAATATGTTTGAGGCGCTTTCTTATCAAGACGCGCTAACGGGCTGCTACAACCGCCTTTATCTTCATCAGGTGATAGAACCGAGCATAAACCGTCAGCTATCCATTACATCGATCATGATAGATATTGATCATTTCAAATTGATTAACGACACCTACGGCCACCAAATGGGCGATATGGTGATCAAAGAATT
Organism: Vibrio sp. TMPB1044; assembly: GCF_030442075.1. NCBI lineage: Bacteria > Pseudomonadati > Pseudomonadota > Gammaproteobacteria > Vibrionales > Vibrionaceae > Vibrio > Vibrio sp. TMPB1044. The sequence goes on from NZ_JAUJED010000014.1 coordinate 33,486, forward strand.
GGCCGATGAAATTCAAAAACGACTACCGACCAGCAGTAACTGCTTTCGATACGGTGGTGAAGAGTTTTTGGTGATGGTTCAAGGAGAAACCGAGGCTTCAATTGAATCGCTAGTTAATTCCCTTTTAGAATCCCCTTCTCGCCTTAGGTTAGAAGTAACGATTTCAATCGGTGTGAAACATGCACCGCAGGCCCTTGGTTCTGTAGAGCAACTTATCGACGACGCCGACCAAGCACTCTACATTTCGAAGAAAGGCGGTAGGAATAAGATCACATGGTGTGATTAATCGCCCAGTATTTCACGCGTCTTAGCGAATCATTAAAACGGCCACGAATCCAATCAAAAAAGCCCCGAACAATTTAATGCTCGGGGCTTTTGTCTTTGTTCTTCGGCTTTAAAGTAACTTCGGTCAGAAGTTGTTAATTAGCAAAAAAACCAGTATTAAACAAGAATCAACTAAGAATACACGACGCTTGCTGTTTTCTGTTCAAGTTCAACAGGAGAGTTCCAAGAAATCACTTTCTCGTTCACTTGACTACCGCATGGTGCGTTCCAAACTTGCTCAAGTTCTTCTTTGCCGCCAATCGCCTCATAAAAAGCTATCGCTTGGTGGTTCTCAGACATCACCTCTAGGTAAAGCCCTGAGTCCGAATAGTATTGCTGCAACCATTTTGATAATTCAGACAGTAGACGCTTACCAATACCTCTACCGCGATAATTATTGTCTACATGTAACGCATCAATGAACGTGCCACGCTCAAAGTTGTGATTACCAAACGCGCAGACGAAACCAACCAGTAAACCGCCTTCTTCAAGCAATAAAACATGTTGGTTGAAAGGAGGATTAATCAAACGAGTCTGCCAAATAACAGATCTGTCCTCCAAAACATCATTCTCTAAGTAATCATCAGCAAGAATGCCGCGGTAATATAGCTTCCAGCTATCCGCATGTAATTGGGCAATCCGCTCATAATCTTTATATTCAGCTACCTTAATTTCCATTTATTAGCCCTTAGTACTTCCATTTATGACTTGCTACTACATTTCACACTACCTTTATACAATATTTAAGTAAAACATACTAATACACGTTTACACTTTCAATCTTGACTTACACGTGTACGCTGATATTCTAGCGCACAGATGTAAGCTCAATGGAAATTTGCTAATGAATAGTGCCGATAACCCATCAACAAAAAAGCCGCCATTAATCTGGCTCAATATTTTTATATTCTCTTTTAGTATGCTGCTTGCTGTTGTTGCAGCCCCTGTTTATGGCTACTTTTTTGGCTATGGTATGGAGCACTGGATATGGCTAGCGATCTGTTTTACGTTCTGTAACCTTTCAATCACGACAGGTTATCACCGTTTATGGTCACACAAAGCTTTTGAAGCGCATTCAAGCCTAAGATTCTTATTTGCATTAGGTGGTGCATTTGCCCTGCAGAACAGCGCGCTACACTGGTCTTCTGATCACCGAGTGCACCACAAGCATGTCGATAATAATGACAAAGACCCATACTCTGCAAAACGAGGGTTTTGGTACTCACACATAGGCTGGATGATTCGTAATTACAGTACCTCAATGTATGAAAACTATGAAAACTGTCGTGATCTTAAAAAAGACAAGATTGTTATGTGGCAGCACAAACACTATGTTCTGTTGGCATTGCTGATGAACTTCGGTGTTCCTATCGCTTTAGGTGTTATTTACGGTGACGTGCTTGGCATGTTGTTAATCGTAGGTGCGGTTCGTTTGGTACTTAACCACCACACAACATTCTTCATTAACTCTCTTGCTCACATCTGGGGGAGCCAACCTTTTACTGACAAAAACACAGCGCGTGATAACGGTGTGTTAGCAGTACTCACTTTCGGCGAAGGCTACCACAACTTCCACCACATCTTTGAGAACGACTACCGTAACGGAATCTACTGGTGGCAATACGATCCAACAAAGTGGTTGATCAAGAGTGCTTCGCTGATGGGACTGGCAAGTAAGCTAAAGAAAACCCCTCAAGCTCGTATCGAGAAAGCCGAAGCGTCTATGCTACTTAAACGCACGCAGCAAAAAATTATGCACCGTGCCGACAAGCAACAAATCGCAGACAAGCTTCAACAAGAGTTCGATGCTCTAGTATCAAACATGAACGAGTACTACGAAGTCAAAAAGCAGCTACTTGAAAGTAAACGTGAAGACGTTGTGAAGAAGTACGAACACTCAGTTCTTAAAGTTCGTTACCAGCAAATCAAAATGAATTTCGAACAACAGAAGAAAAATTGGGTGATGACAGTGGAACAATATGCTTAAGGTGGAGTAGTACACTTAACACACCAATAACAACTCAGTTTATTTCTTATTCAAAAGCCCTCATCTTGCCATGAGGGCTTTTTTATTTCACAGATCTAATTAAATTCATGAAATTTAAGTATTTATTCTAATAACAGACACCAGTTCCAAATGTCACATTTTCAATGCAACAAAATGTCATTCCAGAATCATACCTGTGAGTAATGTCACTTACAGAATGACATCCATCTCATAACATGCGCGTCCCAAAATTCTTTCAGCAATCAGCGGACCCATTTTATGAAAATGTTAAAAACCTCTATCGCTTTCGCTATCTCTTCTGCGCTTTTAATTGGTTGCAGCAGCGACACTGATTACGTTCAACCTGAAGAAGTAAAGATCGCTACTTATAACTTGTCTTTTGATCGTGCGACATTCCAAGATCTCGTCACTGAAATGCAAATCGAACCTAGCGTTCAAGCGAGGTTGGTGTCCGATTATTTGGACAATACAATTAGCGCCGCTGACAAAGAAAAGGCAGCAAAAGTTATTCAGATCCGTAACGTCGCAGCTGTGATTCAAAAGAATCGTCCTGATGTGCTTATGATGGCTGAGTTTAACAATGACGGAACAGGTGCTGATAAATCAGCGCTTGAAGGTTTTCAAAAGAACTACCTTTCTGTTGCTCAAAGTATTGAAGGTGCAGGTGGCGACGCGAACCTAGAGCCAATCTCATACCCATACTTTGAAAGCTACTCAACTAATACAGGTTTACTGAACGAATTTGGTTTTGATTTAGATAATGATGGTAACGCTGGAACATTGCCAGGAGATGCGTGGGGCTTCGGTTTGTATCATGGGCAATACGCATTTGCTCTAATGTCAAAATATGAAATCGATACAGCCAACACTCGTACATTCCAAGAGTTCAAATGGAAAGATCTCGAAGGTGCCACTATTCCAACAATCACTGTTTGCGACGACCCTAGTAAGTTCCCAACAGGTATGGTTTGCGGCGATGAGTGGTACACGGCCGAAGAATGGGCAGAAGTTCGTTTATCTTCAAAGAACCACGTTGATGCGCCGATCCTCATCCCAACCAAAGATGGCACAGAAACCGTTCACTTACTGATGTCACACCCTACTCCGCCCGCTTTCGATGTAGGTAAGAACATTGAACAGAACGCAGCAGAAGTCGACTTCTGGCACCAGTACATCCAAAACAAATCATTCATCTATGACGACTCAGGAAAAACTGGCGGCTTAGAGCAAGGTAAACACTTTGTCATGATGGGCGATCAAAACCTAGACCCAGTAGATGGCGACGGTATTAGTTCTGTAATGCAGGACTTGCACAATGATGTATTAGTTAACCAAGATGTCACCAATGGCAGCTTGTACCCAACAAGTTATGGTGCAGCTGAACATGCGGTAGATAAATCATCGTCTCACCCACAGCCAAACCGTATCACTTCGACATTTGGACTTGCTGTAGATTACGCACTGCCGTCCGCTTCATTAAACATTGTTGAATCTGGTGTTTATTGGTCAGCTTCGTACGAAGAAGGACGCAAGCTATTCAATGACTCACGAATTGGTGATTATGGTAACGGAAAAGATGTTTCTTCAGATCACCGTATGGTTTGGGTCAAAGCAGATTTCAGTAACTAACCCACTCAATTGAACCCTAAGAAGCCCTCATATTACTATGAGGGCTTTTTAATAAGCGTAACCGATTACCACTAGCTTTATGCTCTCGAGTTTGAATTGTGGACGCCAAGAACCATAGTTATTGGATTTCAGAACTCTTTCTTGAATCTGAATTTATAACTATATTACTTGCACTTATTGAGTTAAAAACCAAGGAATTAGAATGAGTAAGCTAACCATTATTGCAACAATCGTCTCTAAAGGAAGTAAGATTGAGTTAGTTAAATCCGAGATGATTAAATTGATCGATAAAACCCGTATTGAAGATGGCTGTATTAACTACGATCTACACCAAGATAACGATAATCCGGCTCACTTCGTTTTTCATGAAAACTGGGAGTCTGAAGCTCACCTAGAGCAGCACTTAGCAAGCCAGCACATCGCTGAGTACGTAGCTGCGACCGAAGATTGTATTGAAAGCTTTGTGATGAACAAAATGACGCATATTGCATAGCCGAACGACTCAATCCTAATTCAATAAAAAACCCTGCTCTTAACGCAGGGTTTCGCTTTTCTTGCCTGTCATACTTTTTCGAGTTCATTTTGCACCCGGCTCGATGTGCCACTTCCTCCCTCATAAACAGAGCCTAACCTATCCACAGTCGAAATATTCCTAAACGAATATCAAGCAACCTCACGAAAGATCATTCACATTCATTTAAATACTGTTCGCGCGCTTTGACCATAAACTAAGCGCCAAATTACAAGAACAACAGTCGACAGGAATGTAGATGAATACCAAACAACTTGAGAACGCTGTAAGTGAAGTAAGTTTATTCAATCAGCACCTCCACTTAATCCAATCCGTGCATACCATTCCGACCCCAAAAATGAATTGGGAGTCGATTACGATGAAAGCTGCGCCGGCAATGCCAACGGTTCGATTCGATCACTGTCTACTCATCAGACTAACACTTAGTTCGTCGTGTTAAATCACTTTATATACAAAACCATTATGTCGAAACACACTATCTCACGAACATCGCACCCATTAGCAAATACAATTTCATACACACGATTCCTACCAAAGCTAACTTTCGTTCTAATCGCTTTCTCTATGCCCCTATTCGCAGAAGAAGTTGAAGAAGTGGTACTCGAGGACGAAGTCGTATTAAATGAAGGTTCTGAGTTAAACGAAGAAGCTGAAGAATCGCCTTATTATAACTTGTGTTTTAGCGCTTACTTATGGGAAGTAAGTAGGCGTTAAACATAAGTAATCTTTAAACATAAGTAGGCTTCAAAGCTAAGATTCTCACCTCTTTACTCCGATAAATACCCACTTCGTTACACGTTCCCTTCCAAAGTACAAAAAACACTCACGATTTATAAAACGAAACCTCCATATGCAACTAGAACAACCAAAGGTGATCCAAGTTATATTCTAACGAGCCGCAAAATTTGTTTATTAACATCTAAACAACAGTAGTTAATCACGATTTACAACCACAATTAACATCGAAAAAAATGTTTGTCTTAGATCATATCAACCTCAACTATGCCTCGTGCCACAGTGCAGTTTTCTGTACATTCATTGTCATATTCTGAAACACTTTCTTATATTTTTTAAACTTTGTGGAGATTTCTATGTTAGAGCTCTTGATCGGATTAGTGATTACTATCGCTGTTGGTTACTTTATTGTGAAAGGCTATAAAGCGGCGGGTGTATTACTAACTGCTGGCCTTGCCCTACTTCTTATCACCGGCCTTATTGGTCACACAGTCTTACCAGCTAAAGTCGCTTCAACAGGTAACATGGTTACCGACTCACTAGAATTTGTTAAATACATGCTTCAGTACCGCGGGGGCGGCCTAGGCATGCAAATCATGCTTCTTTGTGGTTTTGCTTCTTACATGACGCACATTGGTGCTAACAATGTGGTAGTGAAACAGTTCTCTAAACCACTTGCTGCGATCAAATCTCCCTACGTACTTCTTGTTGCGGCTTACATCGTAGCGTGTCTAATGTCTCTAGCAGTAAGTTCTGCAACGGGTCTCGGTGTACTATTGATGGCAACCCTATTCCCAATGATGACGGCAATGGGTATTTCTCGCCCAGCGGCAGTTGCGGTTTGTGCATCACCTGCAGCCATCATTCTTTCACCAACCTCTGGTGATGTGGTCATCGCGGCAGAAAAGTCAGGCATGTCTCTTGATGTGTTTGCTGTTCAAACGGTACTGCCTGTTTCTATCTGTGCGATCATCGTGATGGCTGCGGCCGCTTTCTTCTGGAACAAATATCTGGATAAGAAAGAAAACACACCAATGGAAAAAGTTGACGTTTCTGAAATCGAAACAACGGCACCAGCTTTCTACGCTGCACTTCCATTCCTACCTATCATCGGCGTTTTCCTATTCAACGGTCGTACGATTCCAGGGCTTTCACTTGATATCTACACCATTGTGGTAGGTTCTATCTTCGTGGGCGCGGTCATCGATTACGTTGTTAAGAAGTTTGACGGCGAGAAAACACTAGAAGATTTAGACTCTTGCTACCAAGGTATGGCTGACGCGTTCAAAGGCGTGGTAATGCTGTTGGTTGCGGCGGGCGTATTTGCTCAAGGTCTAATGTCTATTGGTGCGATTGATAACCTAATCGGTCTTGCTGAATCTGCAGGCGCAGGCGGTATCGCATTGATGCTTATCCTGACGGGTCTAACGGTGGCTGCAGCTATCGCGACAGGTTCTGGTAACGCGCCATTCTATGCATTCGTAGAACTGGCTCCATCACTGGCTGCGAAAATGGGCTTGAACCCTGCGTTCCTAATCATCCCAATGCTTCAAGCATCGAACCTAGGTCGTACCATCTCGCCAGTATCTGGTGTAATTGTAGCGACATCTGGTATGGGTAAAATCAGCCCATTTGAAGTAGTAAAACGTACGTCTGTACCTGTAATCTGTGGTCTTATTACGGTTATCTTCGGTACGCTTGTATTGGTTCCTATGGCAGCGTAAGCCAACGTTAGTAAGCACAGCTACTTAGTAACACCAATATCGATATAAAATGCTTAAACAAAAGGCGCTGAACTTAATAAGTTCAGCGCCTTTTTAATATCACTGTCTCAACATCGTTAAGACTATCGAGACACGTATAAGCCGTCAGGCTTGAAATAGTTTTATTTCAAAGGAACAAGCCCTACTTCATTTCACCATAGCGTTCTAGATACAGAACCGTGGCAGCAGTACGTGAAGGCACTTGCAGCTTTTTCAGCAAGCTTTTCATATGTACCTTAACTGTCGATTCAGAAATAAACAGGTGATCAGCGATCTGTTTGTTGCGGTAACCTTTCGCAACTTCTTGAAGGATTTGCATTTCGCGTTCAGTCAGTTGGTCGAAGATATCATTACGGCTACCTGCGTCATTTAAGTAACGAGCAACCACACTGCTGTATGCCTTGTCACCACTGTGTGCTTGCTTAAGCAGTTCGATTAACTCATCGGGTTCTGTGTCTTTCAACAAGTAACCATCAGCACCCGCTTTTACAATCGCTTCAATGTCTGCAGGGCTATCAGAGACAGTCAGGATTACAATGTTTGCGCTTGAGCCGTCAGTACGAAGTGCTTTCAGCGTATCAAGTCCAGACATACCTTTCATATTAAGATCCAATAAGATCAAATCAGGTTCTTCTTCATGGGCAAGAGCGACTGCTTCAGTGCCGTTACTTGCTTCTGCAATCACTTCGAATTCATCTTCAAAGCTCAGTAATTGACTTATACCTCTACGCATCAATGGATGATCATCAACCAGCATTACTTTACAAATCGTCAACTTTAACTTCCTTCAAACTTTTATATTTCAATATGACTGTACAGCCTTCACCTTGAGCTGCTTCAATCGTTAAGTCGCCATTCAGTCTTGCCGCACGCTCCTGCATAATGCTCATCCCGTAGTGGTTCGTCTTAGAACTACTTGAGTCAAAGCCATCTCCATTATCTTTAATCACGACTAATACTTCACCGTCCTCATCGATACAGCATACATCTATCAAGTCGGCATTGGCGTGTTTTATTGCATTTATTGTTGCCTCACGAATCAACTGAAGCAAGTGAACCTGACTGTGTGCATCAAGCTCTATGGATGAAAGATTATTGGTTAGGTTAATCTTTGCATCTGTTCTTTCGCTGAGCTCTTCAAGCATGGTGCTCAAAGCATCTCCGAAGTTGCCCTCTTTTATGGTCAACCTGAATGTGGTGAGTAGCTCTCTTAACTGAGTGTAGGCGTCTGCTAAACCGTTACCGATTTCCGACGCTATTTGTTCTGACTGCTCTCTGTGTTGCTGCTCTGGTAACTTACCAATCACACGCTTTAATAATGTAACTTGGATTTTCAAGTAGGATAGTGATTGAGCCAGTGAATCGTGCAACTCACGTGCGATCGTCGCTCGTTCTTCCATAATAATAAGCTGTTCGGCTTTCTTTTGGGCACGATTATAATAAATAGCTCGAGATAACAGTTGAATAAAGCTCTCGATCAACGCCTTGGTAGAATGCCCATGGTGATACGAACAGTACAAGTAACCGAGAATGAGTTCGTTATCATCTAGCTTCATCTCGAACTTTTCGTAATCTAAATTCGAATCGTAGCCTTCATCCATAATCAATGAACGACCCGAGTTATCAGCTATCTCAAGCCTTAACGACTCTATTCCTTCTAGACTGACTAGGTGCTGCAGAATAGCTCGGAAGTTTTCTGGGGCGATACGTGTAACCGTAAGTTCTTGTGACGAGTGATAAAGTGCCTGCAGTGACTGGTTAGCATTTTGTAGTTCTACCGTCTTAGCATCTACTACATCTTCAAGATTGCGATAAAGCACGCCGAGATCTTTCGCCATCGAGTTAAAGGTTTTAGTCAAAATGCCCATTTCGTTGCTACTGGTCACTTTGAGTTCTACTTCAAAATCACTGTTCTTAATTCGCTGGCTGGCTCCAACTAAGGCATGTAGCGGTTTAACAACTTGTTTACGTACAAAGTGAACAACAAAAAGAGATATGACCAGAATTCCGCCTAAACCAATACCACCAGCCCACGCCAGTTTTATCAGCTTATCTTCAGAGAACTCTTGCAGCTTAAAAACGAAGCCATCGATTTCAGTCACGAAGTTTTCAACTAACACGAGATAGTGTTTGCGATCTTCACTGTTCAATACACGTTTCAGCTCATGCCAACGGCCAATGATTAGATAATAGTCTTCTGTGATGTCTGTCGGAACTTCCCAACTTACCAAATTGGTCATCGACGGTGAGTAAAGAGAGCTTTCGAATTCACGGATATGAGAATCATAATCAACTGATTCTATTTGAATATCATGGGCTAGACGGTAACTCTGCATTCGCATTGAACCTGCGACATTCACCGCTTCTGCATCATTCAGACTTGAAGCCAATGTAAAGATAGCAAAGCCAGTCGTAGTAACCGACAACAGCAGTATAGATAGCAGTGACTTAGCTATCGTACTCGTTACAGATGAAACCGGTTTTATAAGCAAAAGAGCCTTCCTATTGATAAATGACTTGCCAGCAAGATCGTATTGTCACACATCAAAAATCATAGCTCCATTCAATATGTGATCACTCGCTTCGTAATTTATTGATCTGAGACAATATATGCCCCCAATTAGCCCTAAGGGGGTATTTATACAATTGTTTCTAAAACTACACTACTTGTGAGGACAAATTACAAGATATTAATGGAATAATGACCTACAATTACAACATGTTAGCAACATCTATGGGTATCTAGTGGTAGATCTATCAAAACGCCGTCTATTTTCTAGGCAAAAAGTTGATTCAAGCCAGATTCGTTTGCCTTGGATTAAAAACCTAGAAAGCTTTGCAGATGACTGCACTCGTTGCGGTAAATGCATCGAGAGTTGTGAGACTGAGATAATCATTGTAGGCGATGGTGGGTTTCCTACTGTCGATTTCTCAATTGATGAATGTACGTTCTGCTATCAATGCGCAGACGTTTGTCCTGAACCCATTTTTACGCCAAAGCAAGGAGAGCCTTGGCAAGCAAAAGCAAGTATCTCTGATAAGTGTTTAGCGCAACAAAATGTTGAATGCCGAAGCTGTGGTGACATGTGTGAACCTATGGCCATTCAATTTCAACTTAGAGCAGGCAGTGTTGCTCTACCAAAAATCGAGTTAAATGAGTGTAACGGTTGTGGAGCCTGCGTAGCAGTTTGCCCTACTTCAGCTATTCTTGTGAGTAATGCATAAATAAAAATAACGAGAGCAATTTATGGCACTAAATGAAGTGCATATATCAAGTTTAGTCGTGCATGTGAGCCCAGAGCATCTCAATGAGATCAAAGCAGAGATCGAGCAATTCGATAACGCTGAAATCTACGGAGATAGCCCTGAAGGCAAAATCATCGTGGTCCTAGAAACCGAAAACCAAGGTTTTGTAACGGACACCATCGAAGCAATAAACAACATTAAGAACGTTTTAGGGACAGCTTTGGTTTATCACCAAATCGAAACTGGACTAGAAGAAACGGATTTAGAAACTGGAAGCAACAATTCTCAACTTGAGGGTGAAGTATGAAAATGACAAGACGTGCGTTTGTGAAAGCAAACGCAGCTGCATCAGCGGCAGCCGTTGCAGGTGTGACACTACCAGCAACAGCAACCAATCTGATTGCTAGCTCTGATCAAACAAAAATCACGTGGGATAAAGCGCCTTGTCGTTTTTGTGGTACGGGCTGTTCGGTACTAGTAGGTACTCAAAACGGCAAAGTGGTTGCGACTCAAGGCGACCCAGAAGCACCGGTAAACAAAGGCCTTAACTGTATCAAAGGCTACTTCCTTTCAAAAATCATGTACGGCAAAGACCGTCTAGAACAGCCTCTTCTTCGTATGAAAGATGGCGAGTTCCATAAAGATGGTGATTTCGCACCAGTATCTTGGGACAAAGCGTTCGACGTGATGGCTGAGAAATGGAAAGCATCTCTTAAGAAGAACGGCCCAACAGGTGTTGGTATGTTCGGTTCTGGTCAGTGGACAGTAATGGAAGGCTACGCAGCCGTTAAGATGATGAAAGCGGGTTTCCGTTCAAACAACATCGATCCAAACGCTCGTCACTGTATGGCTTCTGCGGTAGGTGCATTCATGCGTACCTTCGGTATCGATGAGCCAATGGGTTGTTACGATGACTTTGAACACGCAGACGCATTTGTACTGTGGGGTTCAAACATGGCAGAAATGCACCCAGTACTATGGACTCGTATTACAGACCGTCGTCTAAGCCACCCACACGTTCAAGTAAACGTACTGTCTACTTACTACCACCGTTCTTTTGAGCTTGCAGACACTGGTTACATCTTCAACCCTCAGTCTGACCTTGCGATTGCAAACTTCATCGCAAACTACATCATCCAAAACGATGCAGTTAACTGGGACTTCGTGAACAAACACACGAACTTCAAGCAAGCAACAACAGACATCGGTTACGGTCTTCGTGATGATGACCCTCTACAGAAAGCAGCAGCAAACCCTAACTCAGGCGCAATGACTGCAATCTCTTTCGAAGATTACAAAGCATCGGTTGCTGAGTACACAGTAGAAAAAGCATCTGAAATGTCAGGCGTATCTGAAGAGAACCTGATCAAGCTTGCTAAGCAATACGCGGATCCAAACATCAAAGTGATGTCACTTTGGACTATGGGTATGAACCAACATACTCGTGGTGTATGGATGAACAGCCTTGTGTACAACATCCACCTTCTAACAGGTAAGATTTCTACTCCAGGTAACAGCCCATTCTCACTAACTGGCCAGCCATCTGCGTGTGGTACAGCTCGTGAAGTAGGTACGTTCTCTCACCGTCTACCTGCAGATATGGTGGTTGCTAACCCTAAACACCGTAAGATTGCAGAAGACATCTGGAAACTTCCAGAAGGCACTATCCCAGCAAAACCTGGTAAACACGCTGTTGCTCAAGACCGAGCATTGAAAGACGGTACGATCAACGCTTACTGGGTAATGTGTAACAACAACATGCAAGCTGGTCCAAACATCAACACTGAGCGTCTACCTGGTTACCGTAACCCAGACAACTTCATTGTTTGTTCAGACCCGTACCCAACAGCAACAGCTCAAGCTGCTGACCTTATACTTCCTACCGCAATGTGGATTGAGAAAGAAGGTGCTTACGGTAACGCTGAGCGTCGTACACAAGCTTGGTACCAACAAGTGAAAACGGTAGGTGAAGCTAAGTCTGACCTATGGCAAATCATGGAGTTCTCTAAGCGCTTCACTATTGAAGAAGTTTGGGGGGAAGAACTGGTTGCGAAGATGCCTGAGTACCGTGGCAAAACCATGTACGACGTACTTTACAAAAACGGCAATGTTGATGCGTTCCCTCTGTCTGAAGCTCAAGAGCTTAACGACGATGCACAAGCACAAGGTTTCTACGTTCAAAAAGGTCTATTCGAAGAGTACGCTGCATTTGGTCGCGACCACGGTCACGATTTAGCACCATACGATACTTATCACAAAGTACGCGGCCTACGTTGGCCAGTTGTTGACGGTAAAGAAACACTATGGCGCTTTAAAGAAGGTTCAGATCCATACGCTAAGAAAGGCTCTGGCTGGGACTTCTACGGAAAACCAGATGGTAAAGCGCTGATCATCAATGCTCCATATGAAGCTCCACCAGAAGTACCAAACGAAGAATACGATATGTGGCTATGTACAGGCCGTGTTCTTGAGCACTGGCATACAGGTACTATGACTCGTCGTGTACCAGAGCTTTACAAAGCAGTACCGGATGCACTTTGTTACATCCACCCTGCTGACGCTAAAGCTCGTGGTCTTCGCCGTGGTGATGAAGTTCTTATCGAAAACAAACGTGGTGAAGTTCGTGTGCGTGTTGAAACTCGCGGCCGTAACCGTCCACCACAAGGCTTGGTATTCGTACCATTCTTTGATGCAAGAATTCTGATCAACAAGTTGATCTTGGATGCAACGGATCCTCTGTCTAAACAGACGGACTACAAGAAGTGTCCAGTTAAGATCACTAAAGTCGCTTAAGCCCTAGGCTTAGAGAGACGATCTTAAGTATCTAATATTGCGGCTACTTTTTTCACGCTTTTGAAAAAAGTAGTCCTCTCAAAGAATTAGCCTTTAGGCGGAGAAATTAACCATGAAAAAACTGATTACTGCTCTACTATCAGCTGGTCTTTTGCTAGCTGGTGCAGTTCAAGCTCAAGCTGAACTGGATAACCCAGGCGGCATTGGTGGCGTAGAATCTCTACGTGGTGCAAGTGAACTTGAAGCAACTCGCGCAGCAGATGACTTCAAAAAGTTCCCTCGTGACCAAGTACTTGAGAGTGACTACGTATACCAACCACCTCTAGTGCCTCATACTATTCGTAGCTATGAAGTTTCTCTTAACGCTAACAAGTGTCTTTCTTGCCACAGCTGGAAAAACGCAAAAGAAATGGGTGCTACTAAAGTGAGTGTAACTCACTACATGAACCGTGAAGATGCGGTACTTGCAGACGTATCACCTCGTCGTTACTTCTGTCTACAGTGTCACGTACCTCAAGCTAATGCTAAGCCACTAGTTGAGAACGAGTTCAAACCTGTAGATTCACTGCGTTAATCGTAGCCGGACTGTAAGAGAGGCTATATATGATAAAATTACTTAAAGCGTTTTGGAAAAGACTCGCGACACCAAGTAAAGCAGCCGTAGGCGTTGTTTTGTTCTTGGGTTTCTCGGGTGGTCTTTTGTTCTGGGGTGCATTCAACACGGGTATGGAGGCAACTAACACGGAAGAGTTCTGTTCTGGCTGTCACGCACCTATCGTTGCTGAAATCCAAGAGACAATTCACTACTCTAACCGTTCTGGTGTTCGTGCTATCTGTTCAGACTGTCACGTACCTCATGAATGGACAGATAAAATTGTTCGTAAGGTTCAAGCATCTAAAGAGCTATACGCACACTTTATTGCGAAAACCATCAATACTGAAGAAAAGTTCAAAGCACGTCGTGCTCACCTAGCGGAACGCGAATGGGCTCGATTGAAAAAGAACGATTCACTTGAGTGTCGTAACTGTCACCAGTTCGATTACATGGACTTCTCAGAGCAGAGCCCTCGTAGCGCGAAACAACACTCGACTGCGCTAGCTTCTGGTGAAAAAACGTGTGTAGACTGTCACAAAGGTATTGCACACAAACTACCAGACATGCACGGCGTTGAAGGCTGGCAATAAGGAGCGATTGAATGAGTACTTTAGAAAGCGTAATTTGGCACATCCTAGGTTACAGCGCTATGCCAGTTATCATTCTTGGCGGCTTCGCAGGTGTTGCAGCCGTTTCTCTTTGGATTTTATCTATGGGTAAAGACAAAGAAATCGATTAATAATCGAGATTGCATCAACGTCTACCAGTTACTTCTGATAATGCGTTGATAGGAAAAGCCACTGATTTCAGTGGCTTTTTTATTATCTGACGCTCTGTACTTTTACTTTCAAATACGTATACGTACTCTAAGCTTCACTTTCCGGTACGTCTTTCTTAGCAACTTCTGTATCAACGTTTTCTTTATCGACGATAGGAAGTACCTGTTTTACATAGTTACCTGGAGCCTTGCCAATCACAGGATTAAGCTCTGAGCCTTGATTGAAAGGTTCGATTTTTTCTTCAGTTTCAAAACCTTGGAGCCACTGATTCCAGTGTGTCCACCATGAACCTTCATTGTGAGTCGCATTCGATAACCACTCGTCTGCAGAATCATCTAAGTTATCGTTAAGCCAGAATCCATACTTCTTCTTGTCTGGGTGATTAACAATACCCGCAATATGACCAGACTCGCCCAGCACGAACGTCTTGTTGCCACCGGTATTCAAGGCACCACGGTAAGTCCCCTGCCAAAGAGCGATATGATCTTCTTTGGCTGAAATGAAATAGCTTGGTATTTTTATCTTATTGAGATCAATCCAAACACCGCCCACTTTCACGCCTTTGTCTTGAACCAGTTTGTTTTCTAGATAAAGCTCTCGCAACAAGAAGTTATGACACTTAGCCGCCACGTTTGTGCTGTCACTGTTCCAGTACAGAAGATCAAACTCCATCGGGCTGCTGCCTTTGAGGTAGTTATCAATGTAGTAGTTCCAGTACAGACTGTTTTCACGAAGCAAACTGAACGTCACACTCAACGAACGACCATCCATATAGCCCTTGCCATCGTTCTGCTTCTCAATCGCGTTGATGATTGTCTCATTGATATACGCGCCCACCTCACCCGGCTGCGAGAAATCCAACAAGGTGGTAAAGAACGTCGCGGTTTTAATACGTTTCTTCATGCGTTTTGCAGCGTAGTAAGCCACCGTTGAAGCGAGCACAGTGCCACCAATACAGTAACCTGCTGCATTAATCTGCTCTTTACCGGTAATGTCTTCAATCGCAGCAACGGCTTTAACCACGCCTTCCGTAACATAATCACCAAACTCAGTGTCTTTCTGCGCTTCACCAGGGTTGCGCCAAGACATCATGAATACGCTATGTCCTTGCTCAAGTAACCAGCGAACCATCGAGTTCTTCTCACGAAGGTCAAGAATGTAGTACTTATTGATGAACGGCGGAACGATTAACAAAGGCGTCGCGTTAACCTGCGGTGTCTTTGGATGGTACTGAATCAGCTCAAACAGCTCGTTTTGAAAGACAACATCACCTTCGGTGTTCGCAACATCCACACCCAATCGGAAAGCGTTGTTGTTGGTCATGCGGATCTTGAGTATATCGGCGCTTGCTTCAACGTCTGCTTGTAACTGCTCTAATCCATCGAGGAGGTTTTCACCATTTCGCTCAAGCGTCAGTTTCATCAACTCTGGATTCGTTGCAATAAAGTTGCTTGGAGAAAGTGCATTGATTGCCTGACGAGAAAAGAACGCCACTCGCTCTTTGGTTTTTTCGTCAATACCTTCGATCGAGTTGATGGTGTCGATATAGCTTTTACTGAATAACAAATAGGATTGTTTTATAAAGCTGTAGAACGGGTCGTTTTTCCACGCTTCATCAATAAAGCGCTTGTCGCTGCGGTCTTCTGAGATAACACTCTCGGTGTTGCCCATCAGCGCGGTATTCTGCCAGATCTTAAGTTGCTGTTCCCACCATTGAGATTGTAACTGAAGTAGAACGGCGGGTTGGTTAGCGGCTTGCTCGAAGATTTTTGATGCATCATCAAAGTTCAATTCTTGCATCGCTTGGTTTAGGGGAGATTGCGCGGCTTCCTTGTTTTGTTCAAAGCTTTCCCACCATTGCTGGTTCGTTTGTTGAAGTTTAACAAGGTAGTCCGAAAAGAAGTGTTGAAACATAACATGACTCCAATAATCGGAAAATCGCCACCGAGCCTCACAGTAAACACTGCGCTAACTCGATGGCGATTAAATTTATGCAGGTGTAACTGTTTTCAAGTTTTCAGTTGTTAGTGTTTCAACATCTTCTTTGAACTCTTTTGCAGCAGCTTGCATTTTTGAGCTATCACTCATCATCTGTTGAGACAGTTGAGTTAGCGCTGCTAGTTGCTGGCTGTTGAACGCCGTTAGGCTAGCCACGTCTTTGATTTCAGTCACTGCTTTCATTTGCGCAAGACCCATGTCCGTGTAAGTCTGCATTGCATTCATTTGCAGTTCAGTCATCGTTTGGACGTTCTTTGCAACCAACTTGTTGAACTTTAAGTACGGTTCAAATTGCTTTTCAGTTTGGTCAGTAATTGTTTTGAAAATATCCGTGTACATAAGTAACTCCTGATGAATACATAGTTTAATAAATTTGTGTCACTATCGGTTCAGCCAACGCTCATCGATTAACTCACGATGCTTTGAAAAGCTGATCCGATATTTAAGATTGCTACCGATATATCAGGCTCTAACCTTCAATACCTTTTAGCAAAACAGCGGTTCCCATTCCTCCACCCACACAGAGTGAAGCAACGCCATAAGTCGTTTTCTGTTCAAGCATTTCATGGATGAGTGAAACAATAATTCGATTGCCTGAAGCACCTAAAGGATGGCCAAGCGCGATTGCACCACCATTCACATTGACCTTTGGCTTGAACTCATCAAGCGGTAAGTCATGCTGCTCTGACAATTGGTACATTACGCCAAGAGCTTGTGCTGCAAACGCTTCATTCAATTCAAACAAATCTACTTCTTCTAGAGTTAGATTCGCCTTATCAAGCGTTTTAGAAACGGCTTCTACTGGGCCTAACCCCATAATCTTTGGGTCCAGACCTGACTGTGCGTAACTGGTCAGTTCCACTAAAGGTGTTAGACCATGTTTCACTACCGCCGATTCAGACGCTAAGATGATTGCACTCGCGCCATCATTGATGCCCGAAGCGTTACCCGCAGTCACAGACCCTTCACGGTCAAATGCTGGGCGAAGCTTTTGTAGACCTTCGAAGGTTGCGTCTGACTTCGGGTACTCATCGGTATCAAAAGTGACAGTTTGTCGACGCTGCTTAACTTCTACAGGCACAATTTGATCGTTAAACTTACCCGCTTCAATCGCCGCAACTGCTTTCTGTTGGCTTTCTAGGGCATAGTTATCTTGAGCAAGGCGAGAAATATTCAACGTATTCGCGATATTTTCAGCGGTCATGCCCATGTGGTAGTGATTAAACGCATCGGTTAAGCCATCACCAACCAGTAAGTCTTTCATTGAGATGTCACCCATTTTGTGACCGTTACGAACGCTCGCTGGTACCACAAAAGGAATTTGAGACATGACTTCAACGCCAGCAGCAATAACGACTTCAGCATCTTGTGCTTTGATGTGCGCCGCTGCATCCATCACTGATTTCATGCCGCTGCCGCAAATCATGTTCACGCCGTATGCAGGTGTTTCCTCAGGTAACCCTGCATAGATGGAAGCCTGACGAGCAACCCCCATGCCTTGACCAGCCGAAATCACGTTGCCGACAATCACTTCATCAATCGCATCCAACGCAAGATCGACAGACTCAAGTGCGCCTTTGATAGCAACGCCAGCCAAATCACCCGCAGATACGTTTTTTAGTGACCCGGTGAATGCACCAATAGGAGTGCGCTTAGCTGCAACAATAAATACTTTTTCCATCATTCCATTCCCTTCAGTTTCGCCAATTAGTGCATGTACAAGCCGCCATTCACAGACAATGTTTCGCCTGTAATGTACGCGCCAGATTCACTCGCTAAAAAGCCCACTGCGTCCGCAATTTCAACAGGTGTTGCTAAGCGTTTCATCGGGATTTGGTTCTTGATTGAATCCAGTACTTCAGGCTTCATTTGCTCAACCATAGGAGTTGCTGTGTAGCCAGGGGCAATTACGTTCACTGTTACGCCACTACGAGCGCCTTCCGCAGCCAAAGCTTTAGAGAAACCAATCATTCCAGCTTTCGCTGCCGAGTAGTTAGTTTGTCCGAATTGACCTTTAAGACCATTGACGGAAGAGATATTGATGACTCGACAATTACCCTTTTCGCACATAGGAGCGAACAAAGGTTGAGTCACGTTGAACAAACTGTTTAAGTTCGTTTCGATAACCTCTTTCCATGCTTCAGCATCCATCTTTTTAAATACGCTATCACGAGTAATACCTGCGTTGTTGACCAGTACATCCACAGTGCCTTCTTCTTCTAACAACTTGCTTAAGCTCAGCGCACATTCCGCAGTATTGGTAACATCTAATTCAAACAATCTCACTTGATCTTCGGTGAATTTTTTTTCGTTAAACCATTCCAATGCACATTGGTAGTTTCCTGTAAAATAAGTCGCGATGACACGATAACCGTCTGCAACTAATTTAGAGGAAATTGCTGAGCCGATACCGCCTTTTGACCCTGTAATTAAAGCAAGCTTTTTCATTAATGGTTCCATCCCTTACAAGCAATTAAATAACAATGATGTTAATAAGATAATGTCTTAGTTGATAATTAAACTTTACGTTTTGCTTTAATTAAACCCTACAACTCAAAATCAAAAAATATTATTACAAATGGAAAATATTTATATCTTATGATTAAAAACTTGACTTCCCTCTCAAAACCAATGAAATGTTGCGAACATGTAAATTAATGCAAGATACTGATATCAAAAAGATTTATTTACTTTTAACTTTATCACCAAGTAGATAAGTCATTGTTAACAAGAGATAAACCCATATTTCTTAGCTTGTTTCAAGAAGAATGCAAAGTGAGATTTTGAAACGATTGATCATGGTAATAATAATAAAACTCTTATTAGCCATTAATAAATGGTTCCTTATCATTCCATATAAAACTCAATATAATTAACGTTCTGGATTGGAAAACTGAACATTATGAATAGGCAAAAAAAGCCCACTCAATCTATGAGTGGGCTTAAGTAAACATTATTAATAAATAGAGCGTGGGGTTCTACCTCATAAATATTTCATTTGTATTTACATCAAGATAAATTTTATTTTCAAGGGACAACCCACCACAATAAATAAAATAAACATCTCGATTGCTGTACTTAACCGATTTCACCCACCCGCCGAGTTCTTCAAAATCACTTGGGACACACTCCCCTTCAGAGATCAGTTTAGCCACCGAATTACGGAATTTCTCTTGATGAATCTTGAGGTCATCAGACTTAACCAAATAGGAATCTAATATCTCTTTGCTTTCTTTTTCTGAGATAATCACTTCATCATTAGATAGACCTGACATAGACACCCATTCAGCTGTCTGCGGGCCACCTTCTTTGAGAACAATATAATCAGAGATACGAGCCCATTCGCCTTGTTTCTCTAACACTTCGATCTTTTCACCTTTGTAGAGATAATCTGTTATCAACCCATCAATTTCAGGCTGTTCTACCACTTCAAGCTTTCTATCCAAAACGTAAAATTCCGTCTGTTCTGGTTCAGGCTGAAGATCCATTATGGGTGCAAGGTCAGATTCTGACTGCTGAGTAACTTCTACAGCTGGCTCTTCTATTTTCTCTGGTGGAATTGGGGCTTTATTCATGATCAAGAAGTAATACGCAGCTCCTCCTCCCAATATTAACAACACAAGTAAAGCGATCAGCGCTTTTTTCATCAAATCCACCAGCTCTTCCGTTTTAGGTATGGTTCAAGTGTACACCAACTCATGCTGCTGCTCATCTATACTCTATATAGAGAACGCGGTAAGCAGAGGAAAGTCATGAGTTTTTGGGTGAAGGTTATCATTGTGTGTGTACCTTTGAGTACTAATGTCGTGCTAGCAAACCAATGTAGCAGTGAAAACTGGCAAATACTGTTGGATCGCCAGCTCTCATTTGAAGGACGTTACAACCAATACACCAAAGAATTCAACCAAGTTCTCTCAACCTACAAGTCACAAACGCTGTTATCCAAACATTTCACCAAAAAGCAGATCATTAAGCTTTGGGCAAAGTACGAACAAAGGTTTAATGTACAGCTCAATAGTCATATGAATACCGCTTACAATATCTCTGAGGTTCTATTAAAACAGGCATACGTTGTGTCTACCGAGTTAGATGGGGCTGAGTCTCTCACACATTCTTGGCAAGCCGTCGCTAAACATTGTGCTAGAGCAAAACTACCGAGACAAACAGAAAGTGCGCAGGTGCACGTACAAAGCTCACAATCACTCTCTCGAGATCTCTATACACTCAGTGAAAAATTTCGGCAGCTGTCTTCAATATACCGTAGAGAAGCTACGATGCTTGATGAAGCACGCCACACAAACCAACCGGTAAGCGATGTATCAAACTGAAGAAACCATTAGATCACCTCACTGTTCGACTGGACTTTTCCGATAAATATGTTCTACCCAGTTCATAATATTCTAAGAGCTCGCTAATCAAAGCTTTATCAATAAGTTGTAAAACTAATGTGCTAACTATCAACAATGCAGTTCAATTTCCGACCAATGCAAGCGAGTATGTGAGATATTCATCACAAAATAGATTTACAAACGCCAGAAAATTGTTATCATGAATCTTCATATAACTTAATAACAAGAAACATTTTGGCTAGGTAATATGCAAAAGACTATGGCTTTCAACTGCTTGAGTAACACGGAATGGACTGCAGAGATAAGAGGTAAACTTTTATCTGTAGCTAAACACATGGAAGAGTTCGGTTCAGTAAGTGAGCTAGAGCTATGTAAGATATTTGGAGAAACAATTTGGAATGATGGTGTGGATTACCATTCACATGCTTTTTCATTCAGAATTAATGCACAAACTGGGGATTGTTCAATCTCTCACTTTAAGTATCACTAAGTTTTGCACCTATCATATACGGAGTACCTTTCACGAGGTGCTCCGTTTTTTATTGCCGTGATTTTGTCATTTTGTGGAAGATCTTTTGTCACCTTCGCATTGTTATCCAAAGATCAAACCATTTCGTTTTCAGCTCACTATACTCGATAACACTCACACTTTCCCTCTGCTTAGTCGGTGTAAACAGGAAGCGGCGCATTGCCTTTCACTTGTCTTATCGCGAGATGAGTATGGATGTCTTTAACGTTAGAGAGACGCTGAAGCTTTCTGGTAAACGCTTCATAGGCCATCAGGTTCGGGCTAACGACTTCTAACAGATAATCGTAAGCGCCAGAAACGACATGGCAGCTGATCACCTCCTCCATCTCGACAATGGCACCTTCGAACTTATCGATCGACACTTCTTGGTGGTTGTTTAGGCTCACTTCGACAAACACACTCATCGCCACACCCACCTTCTCTCGAGATAAGCTCACGCGGTAACCGTCGATAATGCCTTTTTCTTCAAGCCTTTTGATACGTCTAGCACAAGGTGACGGGGATAAGCCGACTTCATCAGCTAACTCTGCTGTGGTCAATCTACCGTCCTTTTGCAGCAACTCGAGAAGATGTCTATCAATTCTGTCCATAGTGAAAGCCATTCATTAGTTCAATTCGTTAACAATTGAAAGAATGTTAGCAGAAATCCTCAATGATAGGTCAAGTTAGAACGAAACTTGCCAACTTGAGGCACGAGCTCTCCTCCATAATTAGTCATCATTCACTTTCATTGTTTATTATGAACCTTGGCTATCTATCAATTACCGTCACTCTGCTGATCTGGGCGAGCTTTTTCCTTTCTCTTAAAGGCGGCGCGAATTCAGATTTAACACCTGCAGATATCGCTCTCACAAGATTTCTCATACCGGCTTTGGTGCTATTACCGTTGATGTGGAAAGCACGCTGCGCCATTGCAGTCGTCCCTAAACGATATCTAACGGGTATGTTTGTGGGTAGCGGATTGCCTTATCTACTTGTTGCCGGAACGGCCATGCAGTTTGTCCCCGTATCACATGGCAGTGCGTTAGTTCCGGGGACACTTCCGCTGTTCGTCACAGGAATTGCAGTACTCTTTTTTAAGCAACCACTCAGCCGACACCGTGTTGTAGGTTTAGGTCTGGTTTTGCTCGGCATACTGTTGTTTTTGGGGAGTAGCTTAAACAGCTTCAACTTTGAATACACCAAAGGTCACTTACTGTTCCTGTGCGGGAGCTTGATGTGGGCAACCTTCACTATCTCTGCCCGTGTCGCCAACCTAGATGCTTTGGTCAGTGCAGGGTTTATTTCTCTCTGCTCTACTTTGTTGTTAGTGCTGCTTATCCTCACCGGAAAGCTCCCTAGCCATTTAATGGATACCCCTTTCGCTCAATGGCCTTTCGCAGAGCTAGCCATTCATTCAATGGTACAAGGTGTTGGAGCGGGTTTAATAGCGGCGTTCACTTACCTTTATGCGGTCAATACCTTAGGGGCTGAACGTTCTGCCGCCTTTGGCAGTGCAACCCCCGCAGTAGCAACCTTGTTAGCCATCCCGCTTTTTAACGAGATTCCCGATGCGATGACTTGGCTCGCCCTTGGTTCGATTTGCATTGGTAGCTTGGTCGCGAGCAATATCTTTATGAGAAACGACCAATCCATGCAATATCAGCCGCCAAGCCATAGTAAAGCGTAATGCTGTTGATGTTCACCATTTCCACTAGTTTTCAAATACGTGGCACCCAGATAAGCCTGCAAAGGTAGGCTTATCTAAAATCTGCTTTTTCTAAGCTCGCTTCTCCATTAAACTGTCCGACCTTTTTGCTGATTCAAGAGAACACCATGCAACGCGACTACACCTTAACTTGTTTAATCACCATGCCTCGTCATGAACTAGAAGAATTTAGTTTAAGAATGATCCATCGCCTTGTTCCTGAAGACGCAATGACAGAATTGTTCACGTTCGAACAAGAAGAAGTAACCAGCGAAGAGCGCATGCAGTCGGCAAAATTCGATGCGATGCTGCGAATGACGGCTATTGCGCTTGGCGAAGTAAACCTAGCGTTTTCTGAGTCGGATAACTCACAACAAAACATCGAGCGCATGACTCGCCTACTGCTTTGGCACTTCTACTCAATCTCTTTCAACCTTGAAGAAGCAATCGCAATCGAAGTGCACTGCGAAAAAGTAGAGAAGATCTTAAAGAACGCACCTAAAGATGCATTCGGTTGGGTTAAAGAGTTAACTGAGTTGCTTCACTTCTACGCAAAAGTAAATGAAGGCAACGAAGAGAAGAAAGACGCGTAACCTTGCTTAATCTTTAGCTGGCTGCAATTCAAAAACAGCCCAGCGAATACCAAAGGCAGAAAGAACTATATCGAAGGCAAGTAAAAGCTTTGCTGAAATGAGTTCTCTGCCTTTGTTGTTTCTAGCACACTGTGATGCAACATCAGTATCGACTGAGCGATCTTGGTTCCTATGCCCAATGAACCATTCGGTGCTTCCTGCTCCACCTCATTGTGAATCACGACTCTCACTCGCTTCGAGTCCGGTTCAAAATCCACACTCAGTGAAACTGCTGTTCCACTTGGGCTATGCCTCAACGCATTGTCTAACAAGTTCAAAATCAACCTTTCAAGCAAGTCACTGTCACCAGCCGCTTTTACTCCATCAGGCATATCCACCTTAAGTTCGACATCTTTATGGCGGTACTGACTTTGAATCGTTTCTAAGCACTCACTCAGTAACCCATTCAAATCTATCGACACGTATTGATAGGTAGGAACAGAATTGTCATGTTTGGCACTGTCGAGCAGTGAATGGAGCTGTTCAGACAACTTATTGCCATTGCGGTAAGCAACGTCAATTAATGGGTCTGATTGCGGGTTTTGAATCTTCCACGTTTCTAGATAACCCAACACGCTCGACAATGGCGTTTTCAAATCATGACTGAGCTGCAATAAGCTTTGTCTGCGATGTGATGACTGATATTCAAGCTGTAAGAATTGCTGTTGAATGTGTTTCGCCATCAACTGATAAGAGCGTGCAATCGGCACCAACTCCGGTACTTGATGAATGAAGTTGGGGTCAAGACGGAAATCTTGTTCTGCTTGCTGCTGCAGTTTGTTTGTAACTTCTTCGATAGGGTTTAAGAGGCTGCGTTTCACGAGCAGGTAAGCCCCAATCGCAAAACCTAAGATAGAGATCAGCATAAGTCCTGCTAGCGCCATATAAGGTGTGTCGACTTGCGAATTAGCGATCACGGTATGGCGATTACTGCCAATCAACACATACAGATACCCAACTGTTGAACCCAACTCTTCAATCGCAGCAACGGAAAATACCTTACGAGAATCAGGATTGATCGGGTCTTCGCCAAGAATCGGATAAGGCTCGTCATTTAAAAATTGTCTAATGGGTGCTAAGTCTATCTGGCTTGCCAACACAGTGCCTTCTGGCGCAGCGTGCGTCGTGATATTTCCTTGGCTGTCGAGAAAATAAATGTCGAAATCGGGACCAATCAACATCAAGGTATGAAATATGGATTTAAGGGCTTTGGGGTTGTAGTCAGTCCCAATCATCAGAGGGTTATCATCGCGCATGTGAACCGCGAGCTCTTTGTGTAAGCTTTGTTTAGTTCTTTGTTCTATGGTCTCTTTTTGCCAATGATAGGTATAGGCAATCACCACACTCACGAGCAGAAACCACAAACTGGTAAATAGCACTAAACGCGATTTGAAACTCATGTTCTCTCCCAGATGGCTCTTAAGCTTAGGACGCGACACATAGGCCTAAACTTTCGATTCGAACTTATAACCCACACCCCAAACGGTTTTAATGAAATCATCGTCGCTATTCGGCATGGCCAACTTTGTTCTCAAGCGATTAACCGTGCTACACACCGTGTGGTGATAACCAGAATGATCGGTATTCCAAACGTGATTGAGCAGTTCGTCTTTGCTATAGACACGTCCCGGTCGGGTGGCTAAAAAGTGCAGTAACGTAAACTCGGTTGCTGTCAGTGGGACATCTTGATTATTCAAAGAAACCTGATGACGCTCAGGTTGGATGGTAAGCCCGCCAAAACTCATTACGGGTTCGGTTGATTGCGAATCTTTCACTATTGATTCTGAGTGACTTAAGCGACGCAGTACGGACCTCACGCGAGCTTGAAACTCGAGCACACTGAAAGGCTTAGTAATGTAATCATCAACCCCAACTTCTAAGCCAGACACCTTATCTAGCTCAGTGTCTCTTGCTGTAAGCATTAGCACAGGCGTCCAGTCTTCTTGCTGGCGTAACAATCGACAGAAATCGAGACCATCGCCGTCAGGTAAGCCTCGATCAAGCACGATCAAATCAAACTGGCTTCTCTGATATAACGCTCGAGCCTTTTCAATTGAGTTGGTTCTTACAACGTCATGCCCTTGGAACTTGAGGTGCATCTGCACTAGCTCGGCCAAGTCGTCATCGTCTTCAACCAACAATATGCTTGCCATCAAATTTACCGCAGCACTGTTCATTATCCCTGCTCTATTCTGAGTCTGCCCACCTTTCAATTGACCGGAACAGAGCAGGAATTCTTTCATCGTGTGTTCAACCAGTTACTCAGTGCGAGTAATAGTGATTCGCGCACCGGGGTTAAGAAAACGATGATTGCCACTTAATGCAGAGGTAGCTAGACCATCATCTTGGCTGATGACACCAGAGTGGAAGCTGACGACATCGGTGTCGTTTCTATCACTGTTAAAACCTTCCCCACCACCAGCAGGCCCAGGAATGGTTTCTGCAAGCTCGTCGTTGAGCTCCGTTCCTGAATCCCACACATTCATATTCATCGTGAACGTGTCACCCACCGCTAACGATTTCAGCGATAAACCAGATTCACCAACAAACGCATCATTGGTGTTGACTAGCATTGAAGCAACGGAGATGAACCCTTCTTGATTTAGATCGACACGAATAGACACCGTGTCTTGTTCTCCGGAAAGAATCAGCCCATTGCCTGAGATGCCTTGATAAACATTAGCGTCGCTGTCGCTGAGCGCGATGAGTTCAGCATTACTACCGCCTTCAGCTAAATATTCAAGGTCAACAGAAGCACTTTGGCCGATCTCAAACAGTTCAAAACTGGTGTTGTGCGTCAGTACCGCAAGTGGCGACATAGGTTGATTGGGCGTGAGGTTGGTAACGCTCACATCGTAGCGGTAGTAATCATCGTCATCATCAGGACAACCGGCTAACACGGCGACAGAAGCAGCGATAAATAAAATTCTAGCTTTCATACATCCCCCTTACTTCACAACGATCGTGATGGTTGCCACAGGGTTTAACCAGCGATGGCTACTGCTGTCAAGGTCACTAATACCGCCTGCAGCATTACTATCACCAATGTTGCCCGGATGAATATGAACCTTAGCGTTAGACACGGCAGTCTCTACACCTGTACCACCAGCGCCAAACGTAATGAAAGGCGGATTTGGCATGCTACCAGCCAACTCATCATTGGCTTCAGTACCTGCATCGTAGCCATTCAGTGTGGCTTTATAGGTACCTGCTTGAGTTGGGATCTTCCAGCTGTCTAATCCAACAAAGCCATCGTTGGTCGGCAACAACATCGCGCCGAGTGACAAGTAAGCCAGATCGCCAGTATCAATATCGAATGTGGTCGCGACACCTGGGTCAAGAATGCCACTAGCGGGGTTTTCTACTACTACACCACCCGCATTGGCGATGACACCAGATAACCCCGAGATGTCTCCGCCTTCCGCCATGGATTCCAACTCAGCAGAAGCGGCCTCCCCCGTTCTAAACATGAACAAGCTTGAATCATGAGCCGCTGCCAAGATTGGCGTAAAGTAGATCCCTTTCGTCGCATTAGTCACTGTCACCTCAAGCTGGGCTGCCTGAGCTTGAACAGCTCCAAAAGCGAACATCGCTGAGCCAATCACTAAGCTGATTTGAGTACGTTTATTCATTTTGATTCCATCCTTTATTGAGTCCTTTCGAGACCGACGAATGGATAACTTTTAATTACGTGTTATCTAGTCAGCCACGAACTGTGGTGTTGTTGACTCTAAGAATGGCGATCAAATCTATCAGTAACTTCATTGAATTCTCATAAAAGTCTCACAAGTTTATCCAAACTTATTACAGCCCAGATAAGTAGCCATAGAGCGCTGATATTTAAGTGAAATTAGTCGCATCACACAGCAAAAGGGAAACGTTAAAAATAGAATAACAAAGGAATAAAACGCAAAAAGGCCGAATCGACATACCGATTCGGCCTCTGTTTTTGTGTATTGTTGCTCGTTCGAAAAGCCGTATAGGCCTCTAAGAAAAGCTAACAGTACAACATCAATTTAGAACGCGTAGTTTGCGTCAATAAGTTCGCTTACTTCAACTTTCGTTACTTCAGCACGCGCTTCAAGCCACTGTGCAACTTGCAGTTGTTCTGCTTCAGTTACTGAGCGGTAACGCTCGATAGAACATAAGAAACCTTCAAACAGCTCTAGGCCACCGCCACCAAAGCATAGACCGATGCTGTCGATGAAATCGATGAACTCGTCAATGAACACATCGTATTGGTCAAAATCAGCAATCGAAGTCTTGCAGCTTACTTCAAAACCCAGAATCGCGAATTCACCTAGGTATAGCTTTTTGCGTAGGCGACGATTTTTGTTTTCGATTTTATCTAATTTCATAACTGTCTCTCTTTTCATTTGATTAAGCATTTATACACAGTTCCAACCCAATCCCCAAGTGTTTTGTCTTGCATAAGAAGTGTTATGGCAAAAATCGTGCTACAGAAACAAAAGCTTAATCAAATCTATAAAAATCTGTCACTTAACTGCTTCACGATTGGTCACACATTTACCCAACTTATTAACCAATTAGTTAGTAGATGGGTAAGTCATGAATAACGAATAATAAAATCAGCCAATAGGAAGCAGTCGCGATGAGCAAGGAAACATTTGATAGCACTCGTTTTAATAAGAGTAAAAACAAACCCTTCGAAGAAGTTCTAGATGCAAACCTTTCAAGAAGAAACGTATTAAAAGGCGGATTAGGCATTAGTGCTATGACAGCGTTCGGCGCGTTTGGTTTAGCGGGTCACAGCACAGCTAACGCCGCAACGATGCAAGCAACGGGCGCGCAGAAAAACACCGCAACGCTAGCATTTGAATCGGTTAAAGGCTCATTGACTGACAGTGTTGTCGTACCGAAAGGCTACACAGCACAAGTGCTCGTTCCTTGGGGCACGCCACTTAACAAGCAAGGTAATGCTTGGTTAAAAGACGGTACAAACAACGCACAAGACCAAGCTAATGCACTGGGAATGCACCACGATGGCATGCACTTCTTCCCGCTTGATGGCAACAGCAATGATGGTTTGTTGGTGATCAACCACGAATACATTGACCAAAAAGCCCTGCACGCTAATGGTCCTACATACAATGAAGGCGCTCGTCCTAACATTGATGAAGTACGCAAAGAGATCAATGCACACGGCGTGAGTGTTGTTCGCGTTAAGCTTGAAGACAACCAATGGGTAATGGTCGATAACGATCCGCTTAACCGCCGCTACACAGGCGCGACCGTAATGGATCTATCTGGCCCTGTCGCTCACAGTGAGTTTACCAAAACCAGATTCTCACAAGACGGCAGCCAAGCTCGCGGCACATTAAATAACTGTGGCAACGGCTACACACCTTGGGGCACTTACCTAACTTGCGAAGAGAACTGGCCAGGTTACTTCGTCAATAAAGGGACAACGACACCAGCTCAAGAACGTATCGGCATCGCTACTGACAAAACACGCTACGGTTGGGATACGCTTTCTGGTGACAAACAAGAGCGCTTGGATGAGTTTGCGCGTTTTGATGTAACACCAACCGCTGATTCTCCAATGGACGATTACCGTAACGAAGCACACGGTCACGGCTACATTGTTGAAATCGACCCATACACAGCAAACTCACGTGCGAAGAAACGTTCTGCTCTGGGCTGCTTCCGTCATGAAGGTTGTACATTTGGTAAGTTAACTGAAGGCGAGCCGATCGTATTCTACTCTGGCCACGATTCTCGTTTCGAATACCTGTACAAATTTGTTTCTGAAGCGAAATGGGACCCACGTGACGCTGAGCCAAGCAACCGACTAAGTGCTGGTGACAAGTACATGGACAAAGGCACGCTTTATGTCGCTAAGTTCAACGACGACGGTTCGGGCACATGGTTACCACTAACACTAAGTAGCAAAACCACCAACGGTGGCAAGCTAGGTGATACGTTTAATTCTCAAGCGGCACTTATCGTTAATACCGCAGGCGCAGCCGACCTTGTAGGTGCAACGCCAATGGATCGCCCTGAATGGTGCTCTGTTGACCCGATGACAGGTACCGCTTACCTAACGCTAACAAATAACAACAAGCGTAAAGAAGCGAACTCAGCGAACCCTCGCGTAAACAACAAGTTTGGTCATGTTATCCGTTGGGATGAAGGCAAAACGGCGGGCGAATTCGATTGGGATATCTTTGTATTCGGTTCACCTGCAGTGGAAGACAAGTCTATCAACCGCTCTGGTCTAACAGACATGAACCAATTCGCGAGCCCTGACGGCTTAGCGTTTGATGCTCGTGGCATCCTATGGATTCAAACTGATAACGGCGCAGACGAAGTAACGGGCTACACCAATGACCAAATGCTTGCTGTGGTTCCATCTCAATTAACGGATGACAAAGGCAACAGTGCGGTGATTGATGCAAACAACCAAGCACAACTTAAGCGCTTCTTTGTGGGTCCAAACGGATGTGAAGTGACTGGCTTTACTATCAGTCCAGACTTCAAGTCACTGTTTGTGAACATTCAACACCCAGCAAACTGGCCATCGTCTGAAGATGCAACGGCTCAAACTCAAGGCAATGTTCGCCCAAGAGCATCAACGGTTGCCATTCGCCGTGAAGACGGTGGTGAAATCGCAGTTTAATAGGTAGAACTGGCTAAGATCGGAAATATTTCTAACATCTAGCTATGTAAAACCAAAAAGAGCGATAAGGTCAAATGCCCTATCGCTCTTTTTCTATTCTATTCATTCTTCGGCTTAAGTAAGAGTCCGAGCCTTAAAGCTCATCATCTTCCCAAGAGCTATCCATCCCAAGCTCTCGTCATCCTCGAGAAGGAGGAACGACTGAATCGGGGATTTCTCTACCCGTTGTCGTTAAAGCAGAATTAACTCACGAACAACCACACACCAACGCCCATCATCAGCGTACCTGCGATACGGTTCATCAACTTGACGTTGTCGGCTTTACCCAGCATATGTTTTAGGCTCTTACCGCCTGTCGCGTACAGAGTCATACAAACAAATTCAGAAGCCAAGATAATAGACACCAAAATCATCAGTTGAGGCGCTAAATCTTTACTGCTGTTGATAAAAGGAGGAAGCAGAGAGATCATAAATGCCCACCCCTTCGGGTTCGCAATTGCAGTCACGAAGCCTTGAACCACCAAGTCCCAATCATTGTTCACTTGAGCTTCTTGATTATCAGTACTGATCGCCAGTTTGCCTCTTGAACGCCACATCTGAACGCCTAAATAGAACAAGTACCCTGCGCCCACAAACTTGAAGCCTGTAAATAACCATGGGTAATTCAGCATGATCGAAGCTATACCCAATACTGCGGCCACTGAAACTACCGCGACGCCAGCCAGTTCACCGATCATCATCCATAATGTACGCTTGTAACCGATGCTCATGCCCAACGTTAACGCCAAGGTCATACACATGCCAGGTGTGATTGACACAAAGAAAAACGTGGGAATAAAAGCCCAAAGTAGCGCGCTATCCATATTATTACCTTATCGACTTATTTTTATTTGAGTGTTTTAGCTTGTTGAACTGTCTTTGTAAGGAGCGACCTTGTGTTTAGCGACACAACGAAAAAGAGCCACAATACAGTGGCTCTTTTTCATTACCAACCGTAATTTTACTTACGACGGTTTTTAATTCGCTTCATCATAGTCAAACGACGTTCTGCGCTTGCTTGATCTTGAGGCTCTTCGTTCGCGTTGTTCTTACGACCTTGGCGGTTTTTGTAAGCCGACTTGGTGTTCAGCTTTTCAATGTAAGCGTCGCGCTTCTTCGGTTCGTAACCTGGTTGTTCAACACGACGAATACGTTGTTGAATCAATTTCTCAACCTGAACCACGGTTAACTCTTCTTCGCGGTTAACGAAAGAGACAGCATGACCTTGCTTACCTGCACGACCAGTACGTCCAATACGGTGAACATAGTCTTCTGCTAGGAAAGGCATGTCGTAGTTGATTACGTGTGGTAAGTCTTCGATATCAAGACCACGAGCCGCAACGTCTGTTGCTACCATTACACGCGCTTTACCTTCTTTAAAATCGTCTAGAGCACGACGACGAGCACTTTGCGCTTTATCACCGTGACACAATACTGCTTTAATGCCATCTAGCTTAAGCTCTTTAACTACATCGTTCGCTGTTTCTTTGTAGTTCACAAAAACAAGCACTTGGCGCCAGTTTTTACGACCAATCAGTTCAGAAAGCAGTTCTGTTTTACGTTCTTGATCCACTGGGTAAACCACGTGGCCGACAGTAGCAGCCGTTGAGTTTTCGCGCTCAACACTAATACGTTTTGGTTTACGTAAAATATCTACTGACAGTTGATTCAACTGAGTCGATGTTGTCGCCGAGAACATCATGATTTGTGGCGATGTTTCTACATCCAGCATGATTTTACGAACAGCATTGATGAAACCCATATCTAGGATACGGTCAGCTTCATCAAACACTAGGAACTCTAGGTTAGCAATAGACACGTTACCCGCTTCTAAGTGCTCTTCTAAACGGCCCGGAGTCGCAACCAGAATATCCACACCCAGCTCTAATTGACGAACCTGTGAAGACATCTTGTTACCACCGTAAACCGCTGAAACGCTTAGTTCAGTGTATTTAACGTAGTCTTTGATGTTTTGAGCGATCTGCGCAGCAAGCTCACGAGTTGGAGCAAGAATAAGGCCGCGAGCCGTTCCTCGAGATGCTTTTTTACCGCTGTTCAGTAGGTGCTGAATAACAGGCAATGAGAATGCCGCTGTTTTACCCGTACCGGTTTGAGCAGTAGCAAAAATATCATGGCCTTTACGAGCCATTGGAATCGCTTTTTGTTGAATTGGAGTGAGTTTTTCATAACCACACTCAGTCAACGCTTTGACTAATTCAGGAGCAAAACCTTGAGAGGAAAATGACATTGTTACGGGTTCCTTAAGCAGACAGCCTACATTCTTATTTCAGCCGAGCACTATAAAGTAATTAGAGTGATTTATCTCACATTTATCGTGATATAACGCAAACTTTCTCATTTAATCCGGTGTTTACCACGCCATCGACGAAGTAAACACCCGATTATTCAGTTCAAACAGAGATTAAACCCTATTTGATGCCACACAGCTTGAGCAGAATCTGTTCAAGATCGCCCCATGGCATTAGCTGTGAGTCGATCACTTCCAGTCGAGATTCAAAGCCATCGAGTGTGATTTCATTGACTGACACGACTTGATTCGCCACGTTAAACGCGTAGCAACCTTGGTCTGTATTCACCACGGCTTTTACACGTTCAGCCGTCAAATCAGACAACATTGAGAATAGTGCATCAAAGTCGAACTTATGCTCTGCACCAAACAACCATCCACAACTAAAATAACCCTGTCCTTTATTCTCTTTACGGATGAAAGCTTCACCGGGAGGAAGTTGGAATTGAGGTTCTTGTTCAGCGTGATCGTGATGGTGCGCTTCAATATGAGATGAAGCACTGCCATACACTCTTTCAATGTCCAACACTTCCAGTGGCACTTCGCCGTCATGGATTAGCTTATGGAAGACTTTTGCTGGCGTTTGATCAGTCACCCAATCATTAAACACATCGATATCTTCAGCATGAACAAGGTCGACCTTAGTACCAAGAATCACATCTGCACTGTTTAGTTGATCATTGAAATTCTGATTCGACGTGTACTTTTCATTAGATAGATTTCGTGGGTCTACCAAACCAAGCGTCGCTTTTAAATCAACATAAGGTGTGTATTGTTCTGAAGTTAACGTTGCAATCACTTGTTTAGGGTGACCAAGCCCTGTTGGCTCAATCAATAAACGATCTGGCTTTTGGCGAAGTAAGGCATTAATGCCCACCGACATAGGAACGCCTGCTGTACAACACATGCAACCACCCGGTACTTCTTTAATCAAAGCGCCTTGATCTGTCATCAATGCACCATCAATACCAATTTCCCCAAACTCATTAACCAGAACAGCCCAGTTTTCATTTTCAGGTTTATTTTTTAACAGGTTCAAAATGGCTGTCGTTTTACCAACACCCAAGAAACCCGTAATAATATTTGTAGGAACTTTTTTAGTCATATCAGTTCTCCTTTTTAAGGGAGTATATACTCAATCACTAAAAAGTTGACCCCAATCGATTGTTTATACCAATCACAGTAAGTAAGTGTTCAGAAATAACGCAGGAAAAAGGCTTGAGAACAAGGTGTGATTTTTTGATAAGTAGTTATTCTACAATAAAAAATTATAACGCAGTTATCGAGCATTTTAACCAGTTAGGGTGACCAATTATTTACTACGATTGGTATTACACTGAGATTCGTTGATAAAGGTTAGCGCGAAAATAATCAGAAGAGATAGACAGTAGAGGCAGAATGCGGAAATGGGATGCTCCAGACAGACTAAAGGCGTACTTACTCAGTACGCCTCACCCTCGTTACTCAATCGTGAGTTCGCGAATCAGGAAGCCTTAAATATCGACCTGAACATTTAACGAGGAACTAAAACTTTGTTTCTGAATCCATCCAAATTGTGTGTAAAACCTCACTTCTCCTTGCGGTTCGTTATGTTGCTTTACGATTTAACTATGGTTCATTTTTGGGGATATTCAAGCCGCCACCAGAGAAACGATCAAAATTGTGACGGCGATTCCACTATTGCCCATAGATTCCATTTATGTAACACGCACATTCCATAAATGAAATTCAACTTTCCATCTTTGTTGCTATAGGATATGCAGAGGAAGCGTATAATTTACGGCAAGCCCGCCTCAACCTATTCAGGAGCCTTATCTCAATGACCAGAAGAGAGAAAATTAAGCAGTCCCTACTAGCCAAAATGCCAAGGGATGCTATGAATCAATTTCTCTCAAGGGATAAAACCCCAGCTTCCGTTCTCTTTCTTTCTTGTATTGTAGGTGTACTTGCTGGCGTGGTGGGTACCTATTTCGAAGTCGCGGTTCATTTCATCACAGAAACTCGTACCGATTGGCTTAAAGATGAAATCGGCAGCTATTTACCCCTTTGGCTAGCCGCTTTCCTTATTAGTGCTGCATTTGCCTTTATTGGTTACTTCCTCGTTCATCGCTTTGCTCCAGAGGCTGCAGGCTCAGGCATCCCTGAAATTGAAGGGGCGATGGACGGTATGCGCCCTGTTCGATGGTGGAGAGTATTGCCAGTAAAATTCTTTGGCGGTATGGGCGCATTAGGTTCTGGGATGGTTTTAGGTCGAGAAGGACCAACCGTTCAAATGGGCGGCAGTATTGGTCGCATGGTCACCGATATCTTTCGAGTCAAAGATGACGACACTCGCCACTCACTATTAGCTTCCGGTGCCGCAGGTGGTTTAGCCGCCGCATTCAATGCACCACTGGCTGGCATCATGTTTGTAGTCGAGGAGATGAGACCACAGTTTCGCTACTCACTCATATCGATCAAAGCCGTCATCATCTCAGCGATTTCAGCCAACATTGTGTTTCGTTCTATCAATGGCCAATCTGCCGTTATCACAATGCCTCAATACCAACCGCCTGAACTGGATGCTCTGTGGTTATTCTTGTTGTTAGGCGTATTGTTCGGCCTGTTTGGTGTGATTTTCAATAAACTGATTACACTTTCGCAAGACCTGTTTGTGGCAATACACAAGAATGACCGTAAACGCTACTTAATGACAGGTTCCCTGCTGGGCGGTTGCTTTGGCTTATTGCTGCTCTATATACCGGAGTTGACTGGGGGTGGTATTGGTATCATCCCGAACATCACTAATGGCAACTACAGCGCAAACGTGCTGCTGTTAATCTTCTTAGGGCGCGTGCTCACCACGCTACTTTGTTTCGGCTCTGGTGCACCGGGTGGTATCTTTGCACCAATGCTTGCTCTAGGAACACTCTTTGGTTATGCGTTCGGGCTTATCGCTGCGGCATTCTTCCCTGAACTGAATATTGAGCCGGGCATGTTTGCGATTGCTGGTATGGGCGCGTTATTTGCCGCCACCGTGCGAGCACCTATCACTGGTATTCTATTGGTTATTGAAATGACCAATAACTACTACCTAATACTGCCGTTGATCATCACCTGCTTAGGTGCGGTAATCATTGCTCAAATGTTTGGTGGGCAGCCAATTTACAGCCAATTACTCAACCGTACGCTGAAAAATGAGAAGCTAAGACAACAAGACCTCCCTCAACAAGAGGAAGTGCGTTAATTACAAATGACTCATGAAACAAAAGCACACATTCAACGTGCTTAATCTCCCGATTCTGTATCAAAATCAAAAAAGCAAACGTTAAACTTGATATCATCCACTCAAAATTAGTTGAGTTCCCTCAAAATCTATTGATGGGTGACCTACACACTCTAACTAAAGCAAAAAATGCAATATTCTGTAATTAACTAAGTCGGAGTAAGTCGTTGAACTGGAGAAGATTGACCCAAGTAAAAAATGTGCCGCCATCTCAGGCGTCTTTAGCACTTGGCGTTATTGGGTTAGGACAAGCTTGGGCATTATATATCCCGGGCATTGGTGAGATCATTCGCCCCTACCTCGCTTCATTCGGCGCGCTATTATTGCTGCCTGTTTTACTCCGTTATCTAACGAGCTTTAATACCTTCCTTAATGACATACGCCACCCACTAGTGGGTAGCTTAATGGCACCAATGAGTATGGCCCTTCTGATTCTGTGCGACTATTTAGCCGAGATATCGCCAGTCATCGCCTACCCAGTTTGGTTCTGTGCGCTATTGCTGCACTTTACCATGATGGTATTGTTCTTTAGCTTTCAAATCATCAACTTCAAAATGTCGAACATTGTACCGAGTTGGTTTCTATATCCGGTGGGTTTGATCAGTAGTTCTTTAGCAGGTACACAGTTCGGGCACACCGTCTTTTCAGAAACACTTGCGGCCACTTGTATTGGTATCTATTTCCTTATGCTGCCAGTAGTGTTGTACCGCTTGGTGTTCGAAGGTAATCTTCCTCGCAGAGCAAGACCAACACTCGCTATCATGGCGGCTCCGGTTAACTTATCTTTAGCCGCTTACTT
The DNA here is from genome assembly GCF_030442075.1 of Vibrio sp. TMPB1044. Taxonomy (NCBI): domain Bacteria; kingdom Pseudomonadati; phylum Pseudomonadota; class Gammaproteobacteria; order Vibrionales; family Vibrionaceae; genus Vibrio; species Vibrio sp. TMPB1044. The sequence continues at coordinate 70,136 of NZ_JAUJED010000014.1, forward strand.
GGTTAACTTCGACAACCCAGACCCGATTCTGACAGGCGCATTGGCTGGCATTGCTATCACCATGACACTGCTGATCTACTTGTGTTATATCCGCCTAATGCGTCTGAAGTTCCAACCTTCAATTGCTGCCGTCACCTTCCCATCCGTGATCAGCGCTATTGCCATGCATCGATTAACCACGTTTTTCGGCGAGGAATACCCACAATGGTATTGGCTGCACAAGTTCGGATTCTTTGAGCTAACTATCGCAACCATCCTAGTGATTTGGGTTGCAGGCGGTTACGTGAAAATGTACTGGCCTGAGTTTTTTGATACTCACTATATGTCGAAAAAGACGAAGCGCTCTTAATCAAGAGCGCCCTCTTTGCTAGAGACATATCTATTCAGCGCTACACCAAACAAAAAAGGCCTCACACTGTGAGGCCTTTTGAATAGGCAAGGTTTTTAATAGTTCAGGCGAGTGTTAATAGAACTGACGATTCCTATTAGAAGTTAGCGTGAGGGCCAAATACTTCGTAGTGTACGCGTGAACGATCAACTTTAAGTGCGTCTAGTTGCTCCACGATGTTCTTCATGAAACCTACAGGTCCACAGATATAGAAGTCGCTTTCTTCAAAGCCTTTTGCATCAGCGATAGACGCTAGATCCATTTGACCTTGATGCGTATTTTCACATGCAGACTCATCTTTGTTCATGTACCACGTTTTCGCTTCCCAACCTTTGTCGGCAACAATGTCTTTAACACGGTTTGTGAACGAGTGTTGACCTACGTTTTCACAAGCGTGAAGGTAAAGTACTGGTTCGTTTTTATCTTCCGTGCTTAGGAACTCAAGCATAGACTGCATTGGTGTAACTCCCACACCTGCAGAGATAAGCGTTACCGGCTTGCTGCGTTCTTGATACATGAAGTCACCCGCTGGTGCGTACAGACTAACCTCATCACCAACAGCAACCGTATCGTGTAGGTGGTTAGATACAACTCCTTGTGTCTCTTGACCTTGTCCTTCACGTTTAACAGAGATGCGGTATTGCTTGCCGTTTGGCTTATCAGACAGTGAGTATTGACGAATCTCGCTGTATTGAGAGCCTTCCGGTTTCACTTCGATACCGATGTATTGACCTGGTGTGTAATCCAGAACGTCACCGCCATCTTTTGGCTGAAGAATAAAGCTAGTTACTAGAGCTGATTCTTCAATCTTATCTGCAATCACGAACGTACGTGCTGCTTCCCAGCCACCTACCGCTTGCTTACGCTGTAGGTAAAGCTCTGCTTCACGGTCGATGAATACTTGAGCTAAGAAAAGGTAAGCCGCTGTCCACGCCTCTTCCACTTCTGGAGTGAACGCTTCTGTTGCCAATTCACGCAGTGTTTCAATCAGGTGCAAACCAACAATTTGGTAGTGCTCTGGTTGAATGTTAAAGCTTGTGTGTTTCTGAGCAATACGTTCAACGGCTGTTGTTAACGCTGCTAGGTTTTCAATGTTCTTTGCATAAGCCGCGATAGCTTCAAACAGTGCAACGCCTTGGCGACCTGTTCTTTGGTGAGTCATATTGAAGATATCTTTCAACTCAGGGTTATGCGTGAACATACGTTGATAAAAGTGCTGAGTTAAAGCCGGGCCTGCGCTCTCAAGTAGCGGGATAGTAGATTTGATGATTTCGATATGTGCGTTGTTAAGCATGAATTTACTCCGAACACTGAGTCTTATGACCTATATGTCATTTTGACTACTTGAAAAATTAAGAATGACTTATCGATTTTCTGAAGCCTTAGTTATTTTTAGAAACTGAGTTATTTTGACTCGTTTTCGTTTCAAAAAATCGTAAAACCTGATTAATGCCACCTGATTGATTGAGATCAAGAATACTCTTTTTAATCAGAGTTATAATCGGGCTTCGATGACTCTTTTGCACAATCGATGCCAAGTTTATCAATCCCCGTCATTACTGGTTTTAATCTCAAAGCCCATCTTATAAAAATGTCAAAAAGACCTTTTTTTTAGGTCAATAAGACTCTATTATGTATATAAACACACAGAGTTAGAGTTTTTTATGCAAGATATCTCCGCATCTACCCTCATGGAAATGACCATTGGCCTTGCAAGTGGTGTGAACGATCAAGATCGTTTTAATCGCCTTATCGATGCCATCCGTAAAACCATTACGTGTGATTGTGTCGCGCTTTTAAGCCTTCAAGGTGACACACTAGTACCTATCGCAATGCAAGGGCTCAGTCGAGACACGTTCGGTCGTCGTTTCATCATTTCAGAGCACCCACGTTTTGCGGAGATATGTGCATCTCGCTCTCCTGTTCGTTTCGATTCTGATAGTTCACTCCCTGATCCTTTTGATGGTCTGCTGATCGATCATGATGGCGATCTGCCAATGCACGCCTGCATGGGTTTACCTCTGCTGTTTGGTGACAAATTATTAGGAGTGCTAACCCTAGACAGCCTAAAACCTGATGTCTTCGCTAATATTCCAGCACGTAACCTTGAAGTACTAGCAGCGATTGCGGCTTCAAGCATGCAGATGGCATTGACCTTTTCTCAGCTTGAACATCAAGCCAAACAGTCTAAGCAGCTATTAGAAGAGTTAAACGTTGAAGCGTGGGAGCGTGACGGCGGCGAGTTGATTGGTAACAGTGATACCATGGTCGCGCTCAAGAACGACATCGCGGTTGTCGCACCGTCTGAATTTAATATCTTGATTCATGGGGATACTGGTGTTGGTAAAGAGCTCGTTGCTCGTACCCTGCACCACCAATCGCAGCGTAAACGTAACCCACTCGTCTACGTAAACTGTGCTGCAATTCCTGAAAACTTAGTAGAAAGTGAATTGTTTGGTCACGTTCGTGGTGCGTTTACTGGCGCAGACAAAAACCGCTTAGGTAAGTTTGCTCTAGCCGATGGTGGCACACTGTTCTTAGATGAAATTGGTGAATTACCCTTAGCTGCGCAAAGTAAGTTACTGCGTGCGCTGCAAAACAACGAAATCCAACCTGTTGGCCAAGACAATATTCAAACCATTGATGTTCGTGTTCTGGCTGCAACCAACCGAGACTTAAAGCAAGAAGTTGAAGACGGTCGATTCAGAGCCGATTTATACCATCGACTGAGTGTGTACCCTATCGCGGTGCCTGCACTGAAAGATCGTGGTGACGACATCAGCCTATTAGCTGGTTTCTTCTTAGAACAAGCGCGTCGTAAGCTTGGTATCAACCAAGTTAAGTTCCGCTCTGACGTTCTTTCTTTCCTAAACCGTTATGGTTGGCCAGGTAACGTTCGTGAACTTGAGCACGTGATCAGTCGTTCAGCATTGAAAGCATTGGCGCGTAGCACCAATAAAAACCTCGTGACAATCACTAAAGAAGATTGTGGTCCACTCGACCAAGATCAGCCGATTGCGACTACACAGGTGAAGAACACGCCATTATCAACACCAACGATCGACCTCTCTGCAGGGTTACGTGGTGCAACGGATGATTTTCAACGCAGTATCATTACTGAGGTATTGGAAGATGCCAATTTTAACTGGGCACAAGCAGGCCGTGTTCTGAAAACAGACCGAGCAAACCTGACTCGACTGTCTAAGCGTTTAGGGCTAAATGTGGCTAAGTCTCACACGATCGAACGGACAAAATAGATATTAGCGGTTTGTTGCGAGCATCTGACAAAACTTGTGTATATAATGCTGCAAATTGTAACGCTAATTTTAAATATGTAGAGAGAGTTATGAAGTTTATCCGTTGGTTCTTAGGTCGTGTCATCTTGTTATTGAACTTTGTTTTCAGCCCACGTGGTGTGAAGCGTTCTCAAGAAGAGCAAAGCAAAGTGAATGAGCAAGCAAAAACGCACACGTTATACCAATTCGAAGCGTGCCCATTTTGTGTGAAAGTGCGCCGCGCGATGAAACGTCAATCGGTTCAATTTGAACTTCGTGATGCAAAAAACAACGAGCAACACCGTGCAGAACTTGAAGCTGGCGGCGGTCGTGTGAAAGTGCCTTGTCTACGTATCGAAAAAGACGGCAAAACTGAGTGGATGTACGAATCTTCAGATATCGTTGCTTACTTGGAAAAACAATTCGCATAAGCTCACAAGCTAAGCGAAAGCCAGACATAAAAAATCCCTCGAATGTGAGGGATTTTTTATGTCTGTTATTTGTGAATTCGTCTAGTTTGGAGCAAAAACGCCAGAGGCTATTTGGCGACAATCAGCATCAATTCCACACGGCGGTTACACGCCTTGCCTTGCGCAGAGGCGTTCGTACAAGCTGGTACATACTCGCCAAAGCCTCGTGTATAAATGGAGCGGCTTGACACGTAGTTACTCTCTAATCGAGCCTTCACTTCTTTTGCACGCTGCTCTGATAGCGGATCGTTGATTCGATCTGTGCCCGTATTATCGGTGTGACCTTCAATCACCACATCAATATCTTGGCGCTGAGCAAGGTAGCTGCCCAACGTATCTAGCCATTGGTTATAAGCTGGTTCAGGGAAAGCAGAACCTGTTTTAAAGTTCACGTGCTGCTCAAGCTTTACCATCACATGGTTACCCGGCAACACTTCAAAATCGATACGGTTTTGTCTTAGAAAGACTTCCAGTGGATCGTTAGTCGATACGCCACGTCCGTAGTTGGTAGTGATGGTGCTTTGTTGATGGGTGCTGCTCTGAATCGAGTATCCACGATTGCTTACTACATGAGTCGTTTGAACCACACCCCATTCAGGATGCATCAAGTCGTAATCGGTTTGCGGTGCAGTTTCTAGCATATCATCGCCCAACATGCCCGTTGGTAATGTCGTTTCACACCCTGCCAAAGCTATGCTTAACATTATCGCTAAATATCTCATTACTTCACCAACCACTCATGCATATAAACCATTCATTAATGTCTATATCGGCACCGAGGGAAAAACTTTAGACGAAAACTTTATACCAAAAGAAACCAGACAAAAAAAGTGCTGTTGATCACAATTAACCGTCAACTAGCCTGCCGTCACCCGCTAGTTCCAACTGTTTGCATTTATTTACCTTATAATTGTTTTCCAATTCGTACTAAATAGTTAGAATCTCACGACTTCTCAACGCTAGAGCAAACATTATGTTTAAACCATTTACTAAATTCATCACAGCACTCGCTGCCGTACTTATTATCGCAGGTTGTAGTGAAACAGACGAGCCACAAAAAGGCGTTCAATACGAAGCGCTTCCAACTGCTCTAACAGAATTTAACTTGTCTCCGATCACTGAAATCTTCTCTCTTAACTGTGGTCACTGCCGTCAAATGGAAAGTGCTATTCCAGAGATTGAATCTCTAACAGACCAAACTATTGGCAAGATGCACGTGACGTTCAACGAAAGCGCTCAAATCAGCGCAATGATCTACTACACAGCAGTGATGCAGCTTGATGCGTCGCCTGACCACGCGTTTATGGACGACCTATTTGGTGCCGTTCAAATGGGTGCAGATGCAACACCAGAGCAGCGTCAACAAGCACTAGAGACAGCGTTTACTTCTCGTGGTTTGATTAGCCCATACCAGCTGAACAAAGAACAACAAGTCGCTCTTTTCGACTACGTTAAAAAAGCAGAAGAGATCTCAGTAAAAGGTCAGATCAACTCAGTACCAACCTTTATCATCAACGGTAAATACCAAGTACTAACAGCAGGTCACCAAGACGTTGCTGGTATCGCAAAAACGATCAACTACCTTTTGACTCAACCATAATCGCTGCTTTGCCAGCGGATTAACACATTCTGCATTAACTACGAAATTCAGCACTCAATATAAATAGGTTTTACTATGTCTAAATTTGTCATCCCGGTCATTGTCTTTCTTTTGGCGGGTTTCATGATTTACCGTACTTGGACGAATCATAAGTCTGGCGGAGAAAACTTCGAACAAGGCCAGCAATTTCTAATTGAAAACGGCACTAAAGAAGGCGTGATTACGACTGAAAGCGGTCTTCAATACCTTGTTCTTGAAGAAGGTACAGGCACAGAACACCCAACTAAGAACAGCAAAGTAACGGTTCACTACCACGGTACGCTGATCGATGGCACTGTTTTCGACAGCTCTGTTGAGCGTGGCGAGCCAATCTCATTTGCCCTTAAGCAAGTAATCAAAGGCTGGCAAGAAGGTTTGACTTACATGGTTGAAGGCCAAAAAGTTCGTCTATTCATTCCAAGCACTCTAGCTTACGGTAAAGGCGGTTCAGGCCCTATCCCACCATCATCGACTCTGATTTTTGATGTAGAGCTCATCTCTATCAAATAATCGAAGGCGACCGATTTAAGCCCCAACATACGCGCTATGTTGGGGCTTTTTTATATTTGAACATTTGAAGCCACTTTAGCTACTTTAGCAACGGCCGAATATACCCTTGAAAACCGACCACTAGACGACTGGTCTAATTTAACTTATAGTACCGACCATGAACGAAAAAACGAATGACACACGCCTACATGTTTTAGATGTTGGCTATCAACTAATAGTAAACAACGGCTTTAACGGCGTTGGCCTATCGCAATTGCTTAAAGAAGCGGACGTGCCGAAAGGATCGTTTTACCACTACTTTAAATCTAAAGAGCAATTTGGCGAGGCGTTGATTCAACACTATTTTGAAAACTACATCACTAAGATTGAAGCAATTTTAGTACACGGTGAAGGTAATCATTATCAGCGAATCTTGAGCTATTTCTCGCTATGGGCGAAGACCGAAAACGGTACCTGTAATGCTCATAAATGCTTGGTCGTTAAACTCAGCGCGGAAGTTTCTGATCTCTCTGATCCTATGCGCCAAGCGCTGTTAAAAGGTGCTGAGAAAGTGACGAATACCATCGAACAGTGCATTGTCGGCGGTATTGCAGATGGCTCTATAAAGGTTGAAGACAGCCAAGAAGCAGCCCAGAACCTATACTCTATGTGGTTAGGTGCAAGCTTATTAAGCAAACTGAGCCAGAGCTCCCATAGCTTACAGTCGGCTTTGAGCCTTACTGAACGAATTTTAAAAGGTGAAAGCCAATAACGCGCAGCGCGTTTGATTGGCTTTAACTTAAAAGAAATCACCCGCCCTCTTATCAATTTGATAACGGCGGGATTTTTAGACAACAAGACTAGACGACTGGTCTAATTCTAAATATATAAAACATAAATTAAGGATATCCAATGACTCAACAAGACAATCGCCGCATCGTATTGGCATCTCGCCCAGTTGGCGCACCGACTCAAGACAACTTCCGTTTAGAGACAGTAGCTGTGCCAAGTATCAAAGACGGCGAGATGTTACTTCGCTCAGTTTACCTTTCACTAGACCCATACATGCGTGGTCGTATGAGCGATGCTAAATCTTACGCAGATCCCGTTGCGATTGATGAAGTGATGGTTGGCGCAACCGTATGTCAGGTTGAAGAATCAAACCACGCTGATTACGAAATTGGCGAATGGGTTCTGGCTTACACAGGTTGGCAAGATCTTGGTGTGTCTAACGGTGAAGGCCTAATCAAACTAGGCAAAGAACCAACGCACCCTTCTTACGCGCTTGGCATCATGGGTATGCCTGGTTTTACTGCTTACATGGGCTTGCTTGATATCGGCCAACCTAAAGAAGGCGACACGCTAGTCGTTGCGGCAGCAACAGGTGCTGTAGGCGCAACCGTTGGACAAATCGGCAAACTAAAAGGCTGTCGTGTTATCGGCGTTGCAGGCGGTCAAGAGAAGTGTCTGTACGCGAAAGATGTACTTGGCTTTGATGAATGTATCGACCACAAAGCTGACGACTTCGCAGAGCAACTGGCTAAATCGTGTGATAACGGCATCGACGTTTACTTTGAAAACGTTGGTGGCAAGGTATTCGATGCAGTAATGCCTCTGCTTAACACAGGTGCTCGTATTCCTGTGTGTGGCCTTATCTCTCAATACAATGCGACTTCACTGCCTGAAGGACCAGATCGTATGTCTAGCCTGATGGGTATGCTGCTGGTTAAACGAATTAAGATGCAAGGTTTCATCATCTTTGATGACTACGCACACCGTTACAACGAGTTTGTTGTTCAAATGACGGAATGGTTGTCTCAAGGCAAGATGCACTATCGTGAGCACCTGGTTGAAGGTTTAGAGAATGCGCCGCAAGCATTCATGGGCCTATTAGAAGGTCAGAACTTCGGTAAGCTCGTTATCAAAACGAACGAAGCTAAATAAATTCAATAAATTGAACCCGTTAACTAGGTAGAATCATGATTACTTTGCATCACCTGAATAAATCACGCTCAAAGCGTATCATCTGGTTGTTGGAAGAGCTTGGGGTAGATTACCAAATCAAACCATACCAAAGAGACAGTGTCACTTTTCTTGCGCCACCAGAACTTAAATCCATTCACCCATTGGGTAAATCTCCTGTCATTGAAGACGATGGCGTCGTGATCACTGAATCTGGTGCGATCACGGAATACCTAATCGACAAATACGGTCAGGGTAAGTTCGCACCTACACGCGGCACAGCAGACTACGTGGAATATTCGCAATGGCTTCACTTCGCTGAGAGTTCAGGTATTTTACCAATGTTGCTTAAGATCTTTGTGATGAAAGACGGCTGTGAAACTAACTTCCTAGGCGGTTATGCAGACGACGAGAACCAAAAGATCTTAACTTACGTGAATAGTGCACTTGAAGGTAAAACCTACTTGGTTGCAGACACACTAACAGGTGCCGACTTTATGATGTCGTTCATCGTAGAAATCGTTGGTAACTTTGGTGCAACTGCGCTTTACCCGAACATTGCTAAATACGGTGAGCTTTTAACGAGCCACCCTGCTTACCAAAAAGCAGAGCAAGTAGAGCTAGAACACTCGAACTGATCGAGTTTCACTCAAACGCGTGCTTTCTAGGGTAATACAAGAAACTAAATGAAGCCAAAGCCGATTTATCTTCTGCTGTGGCTTCTCATTTGTCTTCATTTCGACAACAATACCGAACTCTAACTGAACAGCCATAGAGTTTGATCTTAATGCCAGCAAACCTCGCTCAATACACACCTCTGCACCTAGCAAACACGAATGTAGATTTAGCGCTACCGACTCGCTTTACGTTCCCGTATTACTATACGCCGCACCCTGTGTGTGAATTAGCTATGCTGCAACTTCAGCAGTCACTTGTCGAATATGGTATTAATGAAACCTCGCAAGGTAATCTCTACGCAGTGCTTCTTGTTCAGAACCCAACTACACAAGAATTAGGCTACCTTTCTGCATTTTCAGGCTTGCAGTTAGATCCGGCTTTGGTCTCTCAGTTAAACAACATCCACTTTGTTCCACCAGCCTTCGATTCAAAACAGTTTCAATCTCAAAACAGTGCCAACCTTGCTCGCCAAATGCAACTAGCGAATGACATAAAGAAGCTACAACAGTCGCACAACCTAGATGCATTATTGGCTGAGCTTGAAGAGTTAAAAATCAAATCAGCTCAAGCTATCGATACCTTTCAGTTAGCAATGACCGCGAACAAAGCCCAACGTAACGAACTCAGAGAACAAGCCAATCAAGAAAAAGCATTAGGGAATCTAGAGTCAGCGGCGAATTTGCTCAAACAACTGGGCAATCAAAGTAGCCAAGAGAAACGTGACCTAAAAGCGCTTCGTATTGAATGGAAACAGAAGATCGCAGAACGTCAATCACACGTTGATTTGATTGAAAACGAACTGAAAAACCGTAAGCAAGATCACCAGGCAGTTTCAGAACAGTTGGAAACTCAACGTCTCTCTCACTATCGCTTTATCAATCAAGCAGCTGAACCAAAGCATTTACTTGAGTTGTTAGAAGGGAAAGACGCCCTTGAAGGCTCCGGAGATTGCTGCCTACCAAAGCTACTTAACTTTGCCTTTGAACACAGTCTTAAACCGTTAGCTTTAGCCGAGTTTTGGTGGGGATTACCACCAACAGATATCATTCGACAACATGGAAACCTTTACCCTGTTTGCCAGAGTAAAAGCTTCGAGATTCTCGACCACCAGCTAAGCGACATTGAGTTGGAAGATAACCCGCTTATCGTAAACCCTGCGGTGGGTAAGTCGTTTGATATTGTTTATGAAGACGAAGATATCGTGGTGGTGAATAAACCAGAGGAGTTCTTGTCGGTTCCAGGTAAGTTTATCGAAGATTCTGTTTATACTCGCATAAAAGCGCGTTACCCGGACGCTACTGGTCCTTTGATCATCCATAGATTGGACATGTCGACATCTGGCTTGTTGATCTTGGCGCTCACGGCCGAGTCAAACAAACACATTCAAAAACAGTTCATCGATAGAACCGTCGAGAAGCGCTACACCGCTTTGTTAGATGGTGAAATAACGGGTGAATCTGGCGATATCAGCCTGCCTTTGCGTGGCGACATCACCGACAGACCAAGACAGCTCGTTTGTCATGAACATGGGCGCAACGCAGAAACGCACTGGCAAGCAGTCAGCACCAATAACGGAAAAACCAAGGTGCACTTGTATCCAAAAACAGGCCGTACCCACCAGCTACGCATACACTGCGCTCACCCACAAGGACTTGGCGTACCAATTCGTGGTGACGACTTATACGGATACAAACGCGAGCGCTTACACCTGCACGCTGGCTACCTAAAGTTGATTCACCCGACAACAGGTGAATGGATGGAGTTCGAAGTGCCTTCTGAGTTTTAAGCTGTTCTTATCGTGCTAAAACTATTACAGCGATGAAACTATTACCGCGCTAAAATTTTTGTTCCATTAAAACTTTTTCTCGCTAAAGCTCTCACTTCGCTTAAGTTCTTGTTTCGTTAGATTTTTTATCTCATTAAACGCGTCAGGGTTCTAAATCTGCTTGAGATATAGAACCCTGAAGTTTAATTTTTTATGTGCTTATCACAGGCCGGTAGCGTACTTTCGTTACTAACTTCAATGTTGCAGAGGCCTAACCCATAACATCAGTGCGTTGTTCCACACACTCGTAAGAGCCCATTTCGAACTCACGGCAGATCCAAGGTCGGTTTTCGTAAATAGTACACATCAGTGTTTCTCTATCTACCGCAGAACACCAACCGTCGTCTAATCTCAACATGGTTTCGCCACCCCACTCGTCATACGCAATATGCTCTTCAGGAACGCCGGTATCTGTGATGATCATAACCTCTAAACGACAACAGCATGCCTGACAATTGGCACATGTTACTTCGGGCTCGGTTACGTTCTTTATCTCTATCGTCATAAGTGACTACACTGCTAAATTTTGCGTATAGTAATCGAAACCGCCCGCTACGGCTAATAAAGATGGTACGAAGCGGTGTTTTCATTGATGTAAAAATAACAATGGGCGCTGTGATTCACTCACAACGCCCATATATTTCTACTTTTCATTGCGACTTATCGCCACAAGCTCTATTTAGAATAGGCTCGCGAAGAACAACTTAACATAGTCCATTAAACGTTTGAACAAACCGCCCTGTTCAACCGCTTCCAGCGCAATTAACGGCTGGGTTTGCACATCTTCACCATCAACGGTGTAATGAACCACCCCTAACGTTTGACCTTCTGCAATTGGGGCTTTCAGTTCAGAGTTAAGCTCGATAGATGCAGTCAGCTTTTTACTGTCTGACTTAGGCAGCGTAATAAACGTGTCTTCTGCAACACCTAACTTCAATGTGTCTTGATCACCAAACCACACCTTCTCTTCAGCCACTTGATCGCCGCCTTGGTGCGGGTTTAGTGTATCGAAGAAACGGAAACCATAGCTCAACAACTGCTTGCTGTCTGACTCACGGCTCTTAACACTTGATGCGCCCATCACAACCGCGATAAGTCTCATCTCACCTTGTGTCGCTGAACTCGCTAAACTGTAGCCTGCGCCAGATGTGTAGCCCGTTTTCATACCATCAACCGTTAAGCTTCTATCACGCAACAAGCCATTACGGTTGTGTTGTGTAATGCCGTTATAACTGAAAGAACGCTCGCTGTATAAACCATACACATCCGGTAAATCACGAATAATGGCACGACCGAGTAGCGCAATATCATAAGGAGTCGAATAGAGATCATCAGCGTCTAAACCATGTGCATTGGCAAAATGGGTATTTTCTAGCTTCAGAGATGTAGCCCAAGAGTTCATAAGATCGACGAATGCATCTTGTGAACCTGCAACGTGTTCTGCAATCGCAACGCTTGCATCGTTACCTGATTGAATAATCAAACCTCGATAAAGGTCCATCATGGCTACATCAGTGTTTACTTCGATAAACATTTTTGAAGAGTCAGGGAAGTTCTTCGCCCACGCATTTTCGCTGATTCGTACTTGATCGTCAGCAGAGATGTTGCCTCGCTTCATCTCTTGTCCAGCCACATAGCTGGTCATCAACTTGGTCAGACTCGCTGGGTTTAACTTAGTGTGTGCGTTTTTTTCTACCAGCACATCACCAGAATTAAAATCAATTAACACATAGCCTTTTGCGCCTAGGCTAGGCGGGCTTGGTACAATAGAAGGTGCTGCGATAGCTGCATTACTGACCATCGCTGCGTTACTTACAATGAATATACTTAATAGAGGGAGAGAGTATTTGGAGAACAGTTTCATTGAATCAAACCTAAGTTAACGTTTTGTGCAGTATAGACAAATGCTAGCAAAAGAAGCGCGAACTTTACGTTGCTTTACGTATTTGTACCGTTCGTTACAAATAAAAAAGCAGAATCTGCGATCTGACCATTTTTTCAACAGAAAATATTGATTCAATGAATGTGTACATCGCTTAATTCTAGCGTTCGGGCATACGTCTAAATAGCATATCTATAAAGCCAGTAATGCGCTGTTTGCTTTCGCTTGGCTCTAAGTCAGGCTGGATACCAGACTGAGCTAGAGCTTGCCACAATACGACTTCAGATTCAGGAACGAAAAAGGCAATGTACAAAGACCCTTTCTCCGCTACTTTACCTTCACCATCGTAAAATGGCACACCAGTAGATAGCTTAATCGCATCGAAGATAGACTCATCGTTCAGTTCCGATTCTTCCGCTAATCCAAAGCCTACAACAACATCGCCGACACCATCCTGTTTTAACTGATAACCTTTACTAGAGAGCTGTTCTTGAATCGCGTCACGCACCAGATCAGTAACCACGGTTTCATCGTATTTTTGAGAAAGGTAAACCTGTTCTGACTCAGGATGCCATGAATACGTCAGCACGCCGTGTTTCATGAAATCAAAATCACCGCTAGTGACCACACCATAATTATGCGTGGGTGGTATTTCTTGCGTAGTACATGCGGTCAGCCCAATAGCCATCAAAGCCAACAGTGCTACTTTTTTTATGCTTTTTGTTGCACAAATGGATCGTTTTATCATTCGTGACTCCCTTACCCATATAAGAATAACTATCAATTCAACCTCCAACATAAATAGTAATTATGTTAATAGAAAGGTCATTAAACGTTTGCGTAATCGCTAACCTTCACTTCTGTCCATTTTGGGGGTTTTATCACAAAAACAGAGTTGGTATTGTTTACCCCGTTAAACAAAACCAGACCATTCGAGGCACGGAGCTTCCTCAATCATCTCATGAAGAGAAGAATTGGTACCGACAAAGTATCGGCAAATTTAAGAGGGTCAAACAATGGAATTCAATATGGTTGAAATTTTAGGTTACGCTGCGTCTATTATGGTCGCAATTTCATTAACAATGAAAGATATCGTTCGCCTGCGTGTCCTTAACTTTATTGGCTGTACACTCTTTACAGCATACGGCGTTATGATTGACGCATGGCCAGTTGTCGCGACCAACGGTTTCATCGCTTGTGTAAACATCTACTTTCTTGCAAAAATGCAAAAGGAAAAAAAAACGGAAGCGATGAAAGCAGCGAAAGCTTAAATTAGCGATTAGCATTTCAAATAATTCTGAAAAAGCCCAAATAAAGTGATCTATTTGGGCTTTTTTCTATCTGTTATTCCTCTACACGCTCACTACCTTCTACTTTTTCACCGTTCGGACATAGCGGGCGTAAAACATAGTAAGACCATGAATAAAAAACGCCGAACAGGATTGAGTTCGGCGTTTGACTCTACGTTAAGTGGTTTGTTTAAGGAGGTGGGGATAGAAAGCTCTCACCTCTATCAACAAATCAATACTATGAACACAATTTGGTCCAGCTACCGTCACTGCCCGGCTCAGAACTTGTCCACCAGTTAGCTTGGTAAATACTACCGTTGTGAACGACTTGGTCACCCGTGTTTGCATGGCTTGGATTACCTGCCCAATCTTTCTGAGGTAGATCTGGGTAAACAGTTAAACCTGCAGTATCACACGTACCAGGGTTTGTACCACCATCGCCAGGGTTACCACCACCAGAACTGATATCACCTAATGGTAGATCCGGTTGCTCAAAGCTAAAGGCATAGTCGACGCCATTCACACTCACCGCATAGTTTGCAGGGCCTGAAATTGGTAAGTAATACACCATATCTAGCTCATACACACCACCAGCAGGAAGATCTTCCCATGCAGGTAACGTGAACGCTACGCGGTGCATAGTACCGTCTAATCCGCCGATGTTATCCGCACGAGTATGACCCGAAGCAATCACAGTCAAACCACCGCCCGATTGATCTTTCGCGTTATCAGGAGCTGATACTGGAATATCGAATTGGAACTCGGTTCCACCCGGAAGTGCTTGCCCTGTGTTGTTTGTGAACGTGATCTTAGGATTGATTGGGTAGTTTTGGTCGCCGACTTTGAAGCCACCAACCGATACCGCGATATCTAATGCTTCTGTTGGAGTAGCACCCGTCGCTACTTTGTTTCCGTATGGCGTCGCAGACTTAAACTTATCGTAGATAGCTTTAGTCATGGTGTTACCCATATGGAACTCACCGTTACCACTATTACACGCTTGTTCAGTCGTATCGATAGACGTTCGGTTGCCATTCGCATCGAGTACATAACAGTTGTAATCCCCTGCAAGTTCCCAGAACATGATGCCGCCGATCTCTTTGTCGATAACGTAGTCAGCTTTCACGTCGATAGACTGTTTATCTTCCGTTGAAAGGAATACGCCCTTCTCTGCATTCCACAGCCAAGGGGCAACTGCCACACTGTCGTAGTTACGCGTGTAAGTTCCCGTTAGAACATCTGAAGGATCATTCATAGGATCAAGCTTGTAAGCTTCTGCATATGAGCCCCAAATTCCTTTTTCTAGGTTCTTCGCGTGCCACATTGGGTTTGAACCCGCACCCATCTCGTTGCCTTTCGGATCGGTATCGTGCCACATGTTGTCGATACCAATAGCGCCATGACCACAGTTGTTCTTCTCGCCTTCGCCTGTACCCGCCGCACATTCAGATTGATTTGGTAGCGCAGCTCGCCCCCAAAGACCATTTTCGCCACCAGTTACACCTTGCCAACCACGCGTGTAGTAAGGCACACCGATGTTAATACGACCTGCTGGCATTGAACCACGGAAGTAATGGTAAGCCCAATCCGTGTTCAAATAACCGATACCGCCGTAAGCCGCCGTGTCGTAAACATTCCACTGTGCTAACTCAGAATCTTTACCTGTATCAAACAAGGCAGCGTTATGACCAACGTGATCGTTCCACGCACCGTGAAGATCGTAAGACATGATGTTCACGTAATCGAGATACTTGGTTACATCAAATGTTTCCATACCGCGCAATAGGTAGCCAGAAGAAGGCGCTGCGATCGTTAACATGTAGTGATTGCCATCTTGCGCAGACGCAGCATCGAGCTTCTCACGTAGCACTTTCATCAACACTTGGTACGAAGCCCATAGGTACTGACGACGTGGTTCCATGAAATCTTTGTCGTATGGGTTACCAGCGCCTGCCATTGAGGTTGGGTATTCGTAATCGATATCTAGACCATCGAACTGGTATTTACGAAGCATTTCAACCGCTGAAGTCGCGAAGGTTTCGATACCTTGATGGTTGATAGAACCATCAGCATTTGTCGTCATGGTGTAGAAACCACCGTCAGCAACTCGGCTGCCATCGGTCGCGAAGTGACCACCGGTTTCCGCCCAACCACCGATTGAGATTAGCGTTTTCACTCCATGTTTTTTCTTCGCTGTCGCTAATGCACCGAAATGACCTTTGAAGCCTAATGCAGGGTCAACTTCCACGCCCGGCCACTCTTTACCAACCGCTGCGTTGTTCGGATCGTTCACATCACCAACGTTTACTTTACCGTCTGAACCGATGCTCACGAACGCGTAGTTAATATGTGTCAGTTGTTCCCAAGGAATATCATTGACTAAGTAAGCAGCTTGTGGGTCATCCCCAGCACGCCAACTTGTGAAGTAACCAATGACACGACGTGGATGATCCGCGCCCATTTTCTCACGACCTTCATCATCGTAAATCGTACAGTAAGGAACATCGACACCTTGAGTTTGGTATAAGCCATCAGGGCGACATGTGTTCACTGTTGGAGCGCCATTCACAGTTAAAGAAGCCAATGCTGAATCTGCCGTCGCACCTTGGTCGTCTGTTGCTCTCGCGTAAACCGCTAAAGAACCTGCTTGAGTCGTTGTGTAATCTAACGTGTACGGGCTAGTTGCAGCTGTGCCGACAAGAGCACCAGCCACGTAGAAATCAACCTTATCGACAGTGCCATCGCTGTCTGTTGCTGTTGCGGTAAGTGTTACCACATCACCAACATCGACCGAAGCTGCTGAAAGCGCAACCGAAACTGTCGGTGCTTCATTTCCAGGTGTAACGGAATCGACAGAGACAGAAACCGCACTTGTAACACTTGCTGCGCCTTCATTATCCATTGCAACAACAGAAACCTGATGATTACCCGACGTTGCAGCCCAAGTCGCTTCGAAAGGTGCTGCTGTGACTACCGCAACAGATACGCCATCAACAAAGAACTCAACCGAAGCCACACTGCCATCAGCGTCTAGTGCTGTTGCACTCAATACAATATTGTCGCCTTCAGTAATCACGTCAGAAGCAGAGGGTGCCGTTAATGAAGCTGTTGGTACTTCATTAGGCGTACCACCACCTCCGTCGCCGCTACACACATCGACTTTCTTCCATTGTGCGTAGTCGCCTTCAAATTGGCTTGGGTTGTTATTTTGATTCCAGTAATTTGCCGTATAAGCACTGCCGTCATGTGAAACCTGATCACCTCCGGTGTATACAGTGGCAGAATCCCACGTTTCTAACGTTGAGCAATCCACAGCCGCATAGCTGTTGAACGCCATTAAGCATGACGCGGTGAGCGTACTGAGTGTAAAAACCTTCTTAGCCACTCTTCCTTGGTTTAGGTGCATGTTAGCTGTCCCTTAAGTTGTTGTTTCAAGATGTTTAATTTAAATGGGATTTTCCTCGCCACTTAAATCTCTTCGCAAAACAACTGTAGGTAACAGCGCTAATTTAACACCTAAAATATTCAGTATTTATAAAATGACTCGCATTAATTTGTTTATAGCATGCAATGAGTCGACACTTATTTTGCACCAACAACTAATATTAATTTATTTCGGAAAGCTAAAAAATAACGTCTCAAAAATCAGAAATGTGATTTGGATTCGAGAAAAAAATTCGTATCAAAACTAGCCAAAAAGTAGTGATTTAAAGGCGATTTGGGATTCATTTGGGAATTCGCCCACTTTTTGATAACAAATGTGTTAGTATCGGCGGCTTTTTTGACGAACCTCACATTTCTATGCAAGTGTGGGAGAAATACATAGGCTTGAAAGAGCCAAATATAGCGAAGAAATAATGTCCAACTTGACGCAAGTCGCCAACGAAAACATCAACGCAGAATCTACTTCTATCGATTTCAATAAAGCTCAATCTTTGGGTGAAAAACTGGAACTCGGAAACCCAGTCTTTTGGCTTAGTGGCAGTTTTTTAACCCTCTTTGTCATCCTCGCTTTCACCAACACCTCCGTGTTGTCCGAACTTGTTAACATCGGCTTTAGTTATTCAACTAAGTGGTTCGGTGCTTTCTGGCAAGTCCTACTACTTCTCAACTTCATTATCGGTTTAGTGCTTGCACTAGGTCGTACAGGCCATGTTCGCTTAGGAACACTTGCCCTACCAGAAATGACCACCTTTAAATGGATGTCTATCGTCCTATGTACGCTGCTAGCGGGTGGCGGTGTATTCTGGGCAGCTGCAGAGCCTATTGCTCACTTCGTTTCAGCTCCGCCACTGTATGGCAACGCAGATCCTCAAGCGATGGCATTCAACGCCCTATCACAATCTTTCATGCACTGGGGTTTCCTTGCATGGGCAATCTTAGGTGGTTTATCTTCCATCGTGTTAATGCACCTGCATTACGACAAAGGCCTTCCTCTTAAGCCCCGCACTCTGCTTTACCCAGTACTTGGCGACAAAGCGATTAACAGCTGGGTTGGCAATGTAGTCGATGCATGTAGTATTGTGGCAGTGGCTGCAGGTACTATCGGCCCGATTGGTTTCCTTGGCCTACAAATCAGCTACGCGCTGAGCGAACTGTTTGGCATTTCAGATACATTCGCAACGCAAAGTGTTGTTATTATCTTTGCTATCGCTATGTATACGCTTTCGGCTTTGAGCGGCGTGAACAAAGGTATCCAACTGGTAAGCCGTTACAACATCATCTTGTCTGTGTGTCTAATCGGCTACATCCTTCTTGTTGGCCCAACGAGCTTCATTGTTGATGGCTACCTGCAAGGTATGGGTGAAATGGTTGATAACTTCATCCCAATGGCGCTATACCGCCAAGATACAGCGTGGCTAGGTGGCTGGACTGTGTTCTTCTGGGGTTGGTTCTTAGGTTATGGTCCAATGATGGCTATCTTCATTGCTCGCATCTCACGCGGCCGTACTATTCGCCAAATGATCGTTTCTATCAGCATCGTTGCACCGCTTGTAACGTGTTTCTGGTTCAGCATCGTTGGTGGCAGTGGTTTAGCGTTTGAACTAGAGAACCCTGGTGTCATTTCTAACGCGTTCGAAGGCTTTAACCTTCCTGCTGTGCTACTGGCCATTACCGCTCAACTGCCGTTCCCGACTTTGATTGCGATTCTGTTCCTGATCCTAACGACCACGTTCATCGTGACAACAGGTGACTCGATGACTTACACCATCAGTGTAGTAATGACAGGCACGACAGAGCCGAACGCAGCGGTACGTACTTTCTGGGGTATCATTATGGGTGCGGTAGCTATTGCACTTATCTCGATGGGCTCAGGCGGCATCTCCGCTCTACAGTCGTTCATTGTGATCACAGCCGTTCCGGTTTCGTTCATCTTGCTGCCGTGTCTATGGCACGCACCGAAGATCGCGAAGCAAATGGCAAGAGACCAAGGTCTCGTTTAATACCTAGTCCGATTTAGTGTCGGGTAGCGTGTAAACAATAAAGCCACTCAAGTGATTCACCTGAGTGGCTTTGTTTTATCTGGTCGTTAAATGTATCGACGAAGCTTATTTCTACCGATAGTTCGGTTTATTGAAACTGTTCACCCGCAGCAACCATGAATGACATTTCAACCAATAGCTCAGGATTAGCAAGTTCTGCTTTCACGCATGCTCGGCTTGGCGCGCAGCCTTCAGGGAACCACGCTTCCCAAACTTCATTTAGTGCATCAAAGTTAGCGAAATCCGTTAGGTAAATCGTTACGGACAACACGCGAGATTTGTCACTGCCTACTAAGCTCATCATTTCTTCAGCTTGACCAAAAATTTGCTGAACCTGACTTTTGATACCTGCCGTTGTATCCGCTTCAGCAACTTCCACAAAACTTGCGATACCGTTGAAAACAGTCACATCTGACCAACGCTTGGTCGGGTTAATTCTATGAATTTTCACTGGTTATACTCTTCTTATAATTAGGGGGAACATCAGCGTAATTTAATCCAAATCGCAAATATTGAAAACAAAAATTGGAAAACTCGTAGCTCCTTTTGAACAGCACGCTCGCCTACCTATTACTTCAGTTCTCAACACCACTAGTCTTTCGGTTCATATCGAGACAATTAGTCGCCACCTGTTAAATCTCTAGATAAATATATTAATTATTATTCTCAACGCGAAATTTAATCTGAACTCTTGCGGTCATATTCAGGGATTTTATTAAATGGAGTACTTTTATGCATGTTCAAACCTATGATTTAAAGCAAAGCAACATTGGATACAACCTAGGCGTGATTGGCGTAACATTAGTGTTAGCTTGGATTGGAATTTACAAGTTTACGCCTACTGAAGCGATGCTTATAGAACCGCTAATCGCAAATCATCCTGCAATGAACTGGCTTTACAGTCTGTTCTCGGTACAAGCTGTGTCTAACATGGTGGGTGGCGCGGAGATCATTGTAGCGATTGGACTGATCGTTGGATTTAAGAAACCGACAGTTGCCTTCTACTCAGGCATTGCAGCAGCGGCTATCTTTGTTGTGACACTCAGCTTCCTGATTACAACGCCAAATGCTTGGAAAGTATCAGATGGCATCTTAGTCACTAACTTCTTCCTAGTGAAAGATATTCTATTTTTGGCGATCGCTATTAGCGTAATCGAACGTAACAAACCTCAGAAGTAACCGTAACGTAAACCTTTAAATAAAAAGGCTCGAAGCTGGCTAGAAGGACGCTGCCAGCTTCTGATGTATAAGGTTTTACTTGGCAATACCATCGTGATTAAAGCACTGTCTCGTTACTAAGCCCCATTTTTCGTCCTGATACTGGTCTTCAACGTAGTTGCCTGAAGTGTAGTCATTGACCACCTCTCTCCAGAATTTAACAGCATGCTCTGCACCTAGTACTTGCTTGATCTCCCAACTGCCCTTTAGGTGTTCAAACAGTTCAGAAATAAACTGTTTTCCTACTTTATTTTTTCGAAAATAAGGCACTACATAGAAGTCGCAAATCTCAAACTCGTTTGGCGCTTTGGTTTCAATGGCTGTCAATGCGGCAGGAACTCCATCAATGTAGAGTAAGTAACCCGTAACGCTATCACCAAGCGTCGGATAGATCTCAAACAAGCCGTACTCGTCTGGTTTATCTCCAATGATCTTTGAAAACTCGGCCGCATACCCCTGATACAAATTCGCGTATACCTGTTGATTACCGCTATAGACTGTCACAATGTTCATAAACAACTCTCTTTCTAACAATCACTATTGATGCCATATATCATGAATCATAAACGATAACTTTGTCTTCTCGAAACTAAGGTAAGTCTCTTAACTTCTTAGCTGGGTTACCTGCATAGATACCTTTCTCAGTGATGTCTTTGGTGACCACACTGCCCGCGCCGATTACTGCACCTTCACAAATGTTCACAGGCAGAACCGTGGCGTTAGAACCAATCGTGACGTTGTCAGCTATCCAGGTACGACCCCAGCTTTCAGGATTGGGATCTGGTTTGCCCTCTTTGAATAAGTCGTTGGCAAACATGACTCCGTGGCCAACAAAGCAGTCACTGCCAATAGTCACATACTCGCAAATAAAAGTGTGAGATTGAATCTTACTTCTCGCGCCTATCACCGAGTTCTTTTGAATCTCAACAAAGGGGCCAATGAATACATCATCTTTAAGCTCACAGCCATAAACGTTGCTTGGCTCGATGATAGTGACATTCTCACCACAGGTAATATCAGTAATCTGTGCTTTTAAAACTCTAGGGCTTGCCATGCTTCCTCTAAGATCAACACCATATATCAATCTAAACAATTGTGCCGTAAGCAATTAAGTACAAGCAAATTGTAAGAAAGAGAGTTGGTAGTGGATCAAAGATTCCATGAGTCTGATAACTAAAACACTCCAACCAGCACGACGGACAACAGTACACCACCGATAAAACTCGGCGCATGAAATGGGCGAGCTTTAGATTTTACGTACTCTATCTGAAGCTCTTCTTGATAAGTTTTGACGGCGAGTTCTTTTACGTAGTTATTTTGCATAATAAGCTCCTTTTCTATGATTAAGAGAAGCTTAGGACTTGAAGCTAGGTTGAGGTAAAGCAAAAATTCAAATTAATTGAACACTTTATTTCGCTCGACCTTTTAATGTTTGTAAGTGTAGGAATGTAAACGACAGACAAGAAGACTAGAGCAGAGATCGGTACACACACAACTCACGATCTTCACCATGAATTTTGCGTACCTGTTTCTCAACGAACTCAACACCGAGTTTTCGGATAACAGACTCTGAGCGTTTATTTTCAGACAAGTGCATCACTTCCAACTCAGTGAGTCCCAAATGAGCTTTACCGTATTCGACTAGCGCAGAAGAAGCTTCAAACGCGATGCCCTGCCCCCAAAACGGAACACCAAGCCAATAGCCAAGAGTACCAACGCCATCGACTAAACTAGGGAAGCTGACCGCACCAATGATTTCATCGTTAGCTTTAATAGTTATCGCGTAAATCACACCCTTTTCTTCATTAAAGAAAGACTCGTGCGAGTTAATCCATTCAACCGCCATCGTTGGTTTGTATGGATGAGGAATAGCAGCTGTCATATCCGCTATCACTTTCTCACCCGCGAGATCAGCGACGCGCTCGCTATCACTCAACCTAAATGGCCTTAAGATTAATCGTTCTGTGATAATGTTCTGCTGCATAACCTTTCCCTCACCTATCGTCTTATAACGATTATTCAAGAATGACCCTAAATACATCATTATTCACGCCACCCACATCCACTAATTCTCCAGTTTCCATATGAAGTGAAGTGTTTAATTGTCGAGTTGAGCGTGGCTCTTTCGTTTCTCGAATCACGAGCAGATCGACCAAGTAGCCAGAGTATTGCTTTCGTATTAAGCCTGAAAAAGTAACACTTTCAACCCTATCCGCGAGTACAGAATTAAATGTTTTATCTTCTAAAACACCCGCGGAGATGGATGTATCACCATAAAATAGCGTGATGGTTGTTGGGTCTGGAGTTAACTTTTGATTGGATGAACACCCCATCATAGCTAAGCACAACATTAAAATAACTCGAAATTGCATAAACTGGTTTTCTTACGTTAAGCGTCTGTTTTTCATATTAAAACACTTCACATCAATAAACACCATATGTCGGGCAGAAGCTTGTTTAGAGTAAGTTATGTAGTGAGGCTTAACGAAGGAGTTACGTCTTGAGATGGGTTCGTTAATCAGAGAATCGGCTCTAGCTCCTTGTTCAGAAGCTAAAGCCGACATTAGATCGAGATTATCGAATTGGGTTCAGTGAATTAAGCAACAACGTCTTGTGGAGGTGTGCCTTCGCAGTTAGAAACGACAGCATCAATTTGAATCAGTGCATTCATAGGAATCTCTGAAACCCCCACCACCGTTCTTGCCGGTAAGTCAGCATTAAAGAACGTAGTGTAGACCTCGTTCACCGCATCAATATCTGAAATATCTTTAAGTTGAATATTAATTTTCACCGTATCGTCCATGCTATGATCAACACTTTCAATGATCGCCTTAATATTCTTAAGACACTGTTCAGTTTGCTCTTTTATACCACCAGCAATCACTGCATTGGTTTTCGGATCTACAGGTAGTTGACCTGAAATATGGTTATAGTGAGAGAAAGCAACGGTGTGCGAATAAGGCATGAATGGTGCAGCAACAGTATTATTAGCTTCAATAACCAGTAGGCGCGTATCTTCTGGTAATTGCGGCGGTGTACCGTCGCCATGTGAAACGGACGTATCGATTTGAATTAAAGCGCCCATTGGCAGTTCAGCGGCATTAACAACCGTTCGCGCTGGTACGTAACTTGGGAAGAACTTAGCACAAACTTCATTTACCTTGCCTGCATCTTCAACATTTTTAAGGTAAATAGTGGTTTTAACCACATCATTCATTACATGACCGATGCTTTCTAGAATAGCTTTAATGTTTGATAGACATTGTGCTGTTTGCGCCTCGATACCACCATCAACCAACTCACCTGTGGTTACATCTATCGGTAACTGAGCTGAAAGATTGTTGTAGTGAGAGAAAGCCGCTGTCTGAGTCGATACAGTACTTTGAGGCGCATTATCCGTATTTCTTGATACCTTAACTAGCGCGCAAGGTGCTTGTGGTTTAGTGCCTTCACCGTTTGAAATAAGAGCATCCATTTGAACTAAAGCGTCACTATGCGGTAGCGCAGTTACGCCCACGACTGTACGCGTAGGAAGAGTTTTGTGGAAGAAGCTTTTGTAGACTTCATCAATAGCATCGATATCAGAAATATTCTTAACGAAAACATTAATCTTCACGACATCATCCATAACATGGTCGATGCTTTCAACAATGGTTTTAATATTATTTAAGCATTGTGCTGCTTGGTCTTTAATATCGCCAATCACGACTTCACCTGTTTTAGGTTCAATAGGTAATTGAGCTGAAAAATTATTATAATGAGAAAAAGCGACCGTTTGTGTAGATACAGAGTTTATTGGTGCATTTTCAGTATTTCTTGAAATTTTAATGATATCGCTACTCATCGGAATTATCCTTTTAATAATAAATATATACGTATTTATATTTAACAATCGTATTGGGAAGAATGATTAAAGTAGCGCCATGTTAAGTGAATTGTTTTAGGGTAAACGTGATATCCATCAGACTATTACCTGACTATAAATCAGTGATTTATAGAATAATTAGTCATCAAACGCCTAATTATCCGCAAATAAGATGGCGAACCGAGTAATAAGCCCCCTTTATCTTTTGATATATTCAACAATCATGAATACCCACTCAGATAAAGATATAGATAACTTTTAAAATTTAGAAAACATTTGATAGGTTGTTCACATTAAAGCCCTGAAAAATCACTTACTAGATGAATTGTGAAGAACACACTCTTAGATTTATGCATAAACTATTAGCCCAGATAAGTAATTATTTTAGAGCCATTTAATTATATAAATACGTTAATAATATATTCCACAATCGAATACCAGAACACTAACATTGCCCACCATTAGATACATTTACTCATCTTACTTAACAAGGAGGTTGTGATCGTTCAAACTCTCTCTTTTTAAATTCAACCTCTCTCATAACCACTCACAACGGCCAATCCATAAATGAACCATGATATGCGTAAGACAAATAACTCTTATGTTTCAAGGTCATTATCCAACATGTGCCTGCCAAGATAGTATGCCCCCAACATGAAGACCACCTATAGCTTCATTAAGTCTAAATCTATTTGTCGACCTAGAAGAAAGTTCAATATCAATGATTAAACTAATTAGTTTAATCAACTTGAGGATTAGAAAGTGAACAAAAGAACGAAACTGTTAGGCCTGAGCTTAGCTATAACCTCCCTCTCAGCCCTTGCTGGTGGTGGCTACATTACAGACCCAACAACTCACATTTCATTCAATTACGACAACGTGACCCTTGAGGTTGCTCAGAAAGAGCTCGCAACGTGTCAAGGTGTTGCTGAATCAACACTGACAGCCCCCACTGAAACCAAGAAAGGAAGCGGCGTAAAAGGCGCAGCTAAAGGGGCGGCCGCTGGCGCTGCTGTTGGCGCTATCTCTGGTGGCTCAGGCTCTGACGCTGCCAAGACTGGCGCGGCGATTGGTGTAGTCTCCGGTAGAGTTAGCGGCCGACGAGCAGGGGCTCAGGCTGAAGAAGATAACAAAGCGATGTATGCGACAGTGTTGAGAAACTGCATGATTGATAAGAAATACAACGCCCTGAACTAAGGAGATTCGGCAATGACAAAGTTCATTAAAAAAAGAATGTTAGCTGCTCTATTAGCAGGATTTTCTGCTCCCTCTATGGCTGATATTGCGTTCGGCTTGGGGTATCAGGAGGGAGATAAACTCTCATCTCAATACATCGACCTGATGTTTCGTGGTGACATATTGGAGATTGGCGGTGAATACCAGCACAGAAAGCGTGATGATAAGCTAGAAGACTACGACCAAGACGCGATCAGTGACGGCATGGCATTTTTAAAGGTAGGCGCTGGTTACAGCTTCCCGCTTAAACGTATCACAGTTCGCCCTTATTATAATTTCGGCATCGGTGGCGCTCAGGTCAGCGACGAGGTTGATAACGCGGCCAACCCTGACGCAACCTATTTCAACGCCCTCGGTGTATCTACTAAATGGAAATTTGCAGAGCTCAAAATGGAATGGAGAAACTACCAAGTGGACAGCGGCGAGTCAGAGGGTGAGGAGCTACCTTATGACATTGATGAGGACACGTTTAACGTATCTATTGGTGTGGCTTTCTAGAGATTGATTCTTATGGGGCTAAACTAAACAAACTCTTTGTAGCGGTGAGGTCTTTGGCTTCAATGTTTACTATCAGGAAATGATATTAACTCGTATCGAAGTGCAGTGAAGCCTTCTACTTCCTCTCGTCAGCCTACAATATAAAGAACTAAACCGCTCTTGGGGTTGTGTTGAAATGACGCTTAAATTCGCGACTGAATTGGGATGGACTAGAATAGCCAACTCGGCGTGCGGCATCACTAATACGCAGGCCTTCTAACTGGATCAGCTCCTTGGCTTTGTTGAGCCTTACCTTCTTCAAATATTGAAGTGGTGACTCAAACGTCACGTTGCGAAAAGCATTATGAAAAGCAGACACACTCATGTTTGCTTCGTCAGCAAGCGATTGAACAGTAATGGTTTGGTCGTACTCTTCATGCACTTTAGATAGTGCTTTCGCGACACGTGCGTAATGGCCATCATGATGCGCCAAATCAAACAGCACTCGCCCTTCTGAACCGGTTAAGGCGCGGTAGACAATTTCGCTGACCATGGCATCACCCAATATGTTGGCTTCGATGTCGCAATGCAGCATTTTCACCAATCGAGTAAAACTTTCTAGCATTTGCTCTTCCATCGGTGTCGATTCTAAGCCGCTAGAATTCTGTTTGTGCTTATTGCAATAGCTCTCAAGAAAACCTTGGTCTTCTAACTTTTTTACCAAGCTGTGCAAACGTTGAGAGTCAATGTTGATAGATAAACCAAGTAATGGTTCGCCATTAACAGGCAACGCTTCACACTCCAATGGCATTGGCACGCCTACCACAAGATAATCACCTGCAGCGTAAGTAACGGGTCTGTCGCCAATGTAGATGTTCTTTTTGCCCTGCCCGAGCATGATAATACCCGACTGATAAGTGAATGGCTGACGCTGGTTGCCGCCACTGCTTCTATACAACCACACACCGCCAATTTCAGTTTCTCTGATCCCTTCAAGATCATCCCAACCTTTGTGTTCTACATAAGACTGTAATAACTGCGCGAGTGTTTGCATAAGTGGCGACTTTCCATTCTAAGTGCTAAGAGTAAGTAAGTTAAAGCAAAGGAAGAATATCAATTTTGTAGAAATAGGCAATTAATTTGTAGGAACTGGCCTTCACCACCCTAGATTCCTGTACTAATATGCAAATATAGAAATTAAGCAACACATCAGAATAAAAAATCTAGCTTTACACAAGGAACCTACAATGCAATTTACTTATGTTAACCCTACTGTAATCCACTTCGGCCAAGGCCAAATCAATGCTATCAGCCAAGCAGTTGATACTTCTAAGAAAGTGCTAGTCATCTACGGTGGCGGTTCAATCAAAAGCAACGGTGTTTACGACCAAGTTGTCGAATCTCTTAAAGATCACGCTTGGATTGAGTTTTCTGGTGTTGAAGCTAACCCAACGAAAGAGACGCTAGATAAAGCAGTCGCTCTTGTTAAAGAAGAAGACGTAGAATTCATTATCGCTGTTGGTGGTGGTTCGGTAATCGACGGTTCTAAATACGTTGCTGCAGCGGCTAAATACGACGGCGACGGTTGGGATATCCTAGCGGGCAAACACCAAGTAACTGAAGCTACTCCTATTGGTGCAGTACTGACACTTCCTGCAACAGGTTCTGAATCTAACATGGGTGCTGTAATCACTCGTAAAGAGACTCAAGAGAAACTGGCGTTCATGAACCCTGCTGTACAACCTAAGTTCGCGGTTATGGATCCAGACGTAATGAAGTCTCTTCCAGAGCGTCAATTGATCAACGGTCTAGTTGATGCATGGGTTCACGTGTGTGAGCAATACATCACAATGCCAACAGACGCGATGGTTCAAGACGGTTACGCAGAAACACTACTTAAAAACCTACTTGTACTGGGTAAGCAATACGACGAGCGTGACAACGACGCATGGCGTGCAAACCTAATGTGGACAGCAAACCAAGCGCTTAACGGCCTGATTGGTACTGGCGTTCCTCAAGACTGGGCAACACATATGATTGGCCACGAGTTCACAGCACTATGGCACGTAGACCACGCACGTTCTCTTGCGATTGTTCAACCTTCGCTACTTCGTAATCAAATCGAAGCGAAGCGTGGCAAGCTAGAGCAAATGGGTCGTAACGTATTTGGCCTAGAAGCGGGTGCTGACTTGGCAGAGCGCACTATTGCTGCAATCGAAGCTTTCTATCACAGCCTAGACGTTCCAACGATGTTCGACGGTTACGAAACAAACAAAGCAACTGCGATCGACAATGTTGTCGCTCAACTTGAATCACATGGCTACCTGCAACTAGGCGAAAACCAAGCAATCACACCTGAGAAAACACGCGAGATTCTAGAGTCTGCGATTCAATAGCGATCAAAATTAGAGCAAGGAAAACAGGGTTCTAAAGAAAATCACCATAATCTAAAAATTTATTCCGTGAAACTGAACCAAATTCTTTGCCCTTGCGTATAACCTCAAGCAGCGTCCAAATCAGGCGCTGCTTTTTAATTTGCCCTACAAGATGCCATTAAATTCTCATAAGTCCTTAATTTTATGTGCATTCAGATTTCTATATTGGTAAGGTAAACCTGTCTCTTTACTAGGTATGAACAACGATTTGAACAATCTCAAGGAAATGGTTAAGTTTAAGTCACTTAACAAGTGGTATGGTGATTTTCATGCCCTAAAGGATATCGATTTAAATATTGAACAGGGAGAAATAGTGGTGATTTGCGGGCCATCAGGTTCGGGTAAATCAACCTTAATCCGCTGTATCAATCAGCTAGAACCCTTCGAAAGTGGCGAGCTTTCCGTGCTAGAACAAACACTCCCGTGTAAGTTCAACACACCGGGCCAAGTCGGAATGGTGTTTCAGCACTTCCATTTATTCCCCCATCTTACTGTGCTTGAAAACCTGACTTTGTCTCCGATTCGTACGCTCAAAAAAAGCAAAGAAGAAGCAGAGAAAACCGCGATGCACTATCTCGAATGTGTGCACATTGCCGAGCAAGCGAATAAGTACCCCGCTCAGCTTTCTGGGGGCCAACAACAACGTGTTGCGATTGCTCGCTCTCTTTGTATGAAACCTGAATTACTGCTGTTTGATGAACCAACATCAGCGCTTGATCCGGAGATGATCAACGAAGTGCTCGATGTGATGGTTGAACTGGCAAGCGAAGGCATCACCATGGTGTGTGTGACACATGAAATGGGCTTTGCGAAACAAGTGGCCGACCGCGTTATCTTTATGGATGAAGGACAAATTGTGGAATCCAATACGCCTCAAGCGCTTTTTGAAAACCCGCAACATGAACGTACTCAAGCGTTCCTAAATCAGATCCTGACTTATTGATGTTGATTCGAATTATTAAACCCGCCCTATCCGCTTTGGTACAAATTATTGTGCTCGTGGCTGCGGTTGTCTGGATCCTCGATTCTGGCGCACAAACCATGGGATACAGCTGGCAATGGGAGCGCGTGCCAGACTATATTGCTTTCTATGAAGATGGTGAATGGTGGCCTGCAGAGCTGGTTGAAGGGCTATTGGTTACCATCAATATCTCTTTGATTTCTTTGGTTGCTACGCTGATCATTGGTTTAACGACAGCACTATTGAGAAACTCAAACTCTGTAGTTGGACGCACCTTAGCCACCAGCTATGTTGAGTTGATTCGTAACACGCCGTTATTGGTACAAATTTATTTGCTCTATTTTGTATTTGGCCCTGTATTAGGGCTGGATCGATTTAGCACTGCCGTTTTAGCCTTGGCACTGTTCCAAGGTGCTTACACCGCCGAGATATTTCGTGCCGGTTTAAATGGAATTGCGAGAGGACAATTTGAAGCAGCTCAATCCCTGGGCTTATCAAAGACCTATACTTACTGGGATGTGATTCTTCCTCAGGTGGTGCAACGTACTTTGCCACCTTTGACCAATGAAGTGATCTCTCTAATTAAAAACTCTTCGATTGTGAGTGTCATGGCTATTTTCGACCTGACAACCGAAGCCAGAAACATTGTTTCTGAAACCGCGATGCCATTTGAGATCTGGTTCTCTGTGGCGATCATTTATCTTGCTCTTACACTTTCACTTTCTGCCGTTGCTGCTTGGCTTGAGCATAAGCTCGGAGCTAACTGGCGAACACAATAAGGATTTATCAGCATGAAGCTATTTAAAACCGCGATTACAGCCCTACTTGCGCTTGCCGTCAGTTTGCCTGCACTTGCTTCTGAAACGCCTAACCTCGATAAAATCAACGAACGTGGCTCACTGCGCGTTGGTATGTCGACATTTGTTCCTTGGGCGATGCGTAACAAACAAGGCGATCTCGTTGGCTTTGAAATCGACGTGGCGAAACGCCTTGCCGAAGATTCAGGTTGGAAAGTCGAATTTGTACCTACGGCATGGGATGGCATTATCCCTTCTCTATTATCGAAGAAGTTTGATGTGATCATCGGCGGTATGTCTATTACTGAAGCTCGTGCTAAAAGCGTACTGTTCACTGAACCATACTCGCACTCTGGTGTTCAACTGGCTGCTAACAAAGAGCTAGCGGAAGGTTTTACTCAAATCTCTGATTTTGATTCTCGCCGCGTAAAAATTGCAGCACGTCGTGGAGCATTCACGGTTCAAGTGGCTCGTGAAACCTTCCCTAAAGCGAAAGTTCTGCAGTTCGATGACGATGCTCAAGCATTCCAAGAAGTATTGAACGGCAACGCACACGCGGTTATCGCGTCTAGCCCGAAACCAGAACACGAAACGATCAAAAACGCAGACACGCTATTTATTCCATTTGAAGAGCGTCTATCCAAAGGTAACGAAGCATTTGCAGTTCGCCTAGGTGAAACTGACAAGGCAGAATTTTTCAACGAATGGATCAAAGCACGTACTGAAGACGGTTGGTTGAAAGAGCGTTACGAGTACTGGTTCTCTACTTTAGATTGGCAAGACCAGATTGCTCAAGGTCAGTAATCTGAAGTTGAGCTCACTTTTTAATATGAGCTAATCTGTCGAATCTAAATCAAGGCGGTGCACTGTTTGCACTGCCTTCTCATTGACGATTTAAGTAGCCTTTTTTAAGTAGCTTTATTTGATTCGTTTTAGATCCAAGCAACAATCCAATAATAATTAATGTTTAAACAGGAATGACGTGAGTAGTACTAGCGCATTATCAACGCCCAAGCCCAACCTTCACATGAAGCCTTGGTATCAACGCCTTAATCTCTTAGATGGTGTGTTGTTTGCCATCATTTGTGCGTTCGCAGGTTGGCTTTATTATCGTTCTTCTGTCGGTATTAACTATCAGTGGCGCTGGGAAGACGCGTTCACGTTAATCTTTATTCCACCTTCTCAAGGCAGTATTCCTTATTTCTTTCAAGGTTTGGTTGCAACATTGCGTTTGAGCTTATGGAGCATGGTATTAGCGCTCTCTTTCGGCACACTGTTAGGGGTAGCAAGACACTCTAAGATCACTTTCTTCAAAACACCGGCACTGATTTTCATCCAATTGGTTCGAAATATTCCTCCACTGGTGTTCGTGTTTATCTTTTATTTCTTTGTTTCTAACCAGCTGATCCCTCTGCTTGGCTTAGAAAGTCTTTTACGTGAACATAATGGTGAGATTAATCAACTTCAAGCCTTCTTATTTGGCCCTGCTAACCTTTGGGAAAACTTAGCGTCTGGTGTTATTTGTATTGGTTTGCTCTCTTCGGCTTATATTGCGGAAGTGATTCGAGCGGGTTTAGAAGGTATTCCTAAAGGCCAATGGGAAGCGGCCGATTCGCTTGGCTTATCTGCATTGACTAAGTATCGATTTGTGGTTGGCCCACAGGTATTAACAGCAATTACGCCACCTTTGGCTGGTCAGGCAATTTCGCTGGTCAAAGACACCTCGATTGTGTCGCTGATTTCGATTCAAGAAATGACGTTTGTTGGTACTGAAATGGCGAACTCTTCCGGTTTGATCTTCGAGATCTGGTTGATTGTAGGCTTCGTATATTTTGCTTTGTGCTTTGCACTTTCACGTCTGTTCAAAGTGATTGAACAACGTTCTAGTGCCTACCTTAATCATCAATAATAGAACGAGTAACACCACCAACTGAATACATTGATTCACCAGATTATTCATCACCCTTATCAATTCCACCTGATTGGTTTAAGCCATTGATCAATCAGGATTAATCCCCTCCAATTTCTTCTTCGAAACACAGCAAAATACTTATCCAATCGCTATACTTAAAGTATCGAACTACGTTGATTCATCTCAAGGACATCGCTCAACATGGACAATCATAAAGAAAGGGCTTTTTACGCCGTCGTTGGCGCATTGGTTGGAGACGCCGCTTCCATGGGGCTGCACTGGTTGTATGACCAAGAGAGGATCTTACACGTGGCTGGTTTTGAACCAGAATTTCGTTCACCAAACCAGTTCGATTATCAAGACAAAGGCTACTTTGCCCACCAAGGAAAAACCGCTGGCGACCAATCGCAATACGGTGCTCAGTTATTGGCGATGGTCGATAGCCTAGTCGACAATCAACACTACGATGAAGCAAGTTACATCAAACACTTCCGCTTCTGGTTTGATTTTGGTGGCAGTTGGCGAGGCTACATTGATAAAGCAACGCGTATGAGCTTGTTGAACATCCATCAATTAGAACTAGAGAACGCCTCGATTACTGCGTGTGGCGCAGATGATACACAACTTCCCGCAGTCTCAAAGATCATTCCATTAGTGGCATGTACTTATACCTCTCACACCTTACCCGCGATGGTAGAGAGTGCGGTGCGAGTCACCAACAACAACGACAAAGCCGTGGAATGGGCACAAGCCATCACCTTATTGGTTCAAGCGGCAATTCAAGGCAACTCGCCACTGCAGTCGGTAGAAATGGTGCGACAAACTTGTAGCAAATTTATACACGATCAAATCGACGAAGCACTGGCTGAGCCGGAGCTTTCGATTACAGATGCCGCGAAGAAGTTCGGATTACATTGTGAATTGAGTGCTGCGTTCCCACTACTGATTCGCATCATCGCGGGTGCTCAGAGTTATAAACAAGGCATTCGCGACAATATCTTATGTGGCGGTGATAGCTGCGGTCGTGCGATTGTGATTGGAGCAGTCTTAGCGGCGTGTTTCTACGAAGAAGATGGCGCGATTCCAACAGAATGGCTGAACCAAATCGAACTCAATGGTGGCGTGCTGTCTTTGCCTATTGAGTGATTCCCACAATAATGAACTAGAGTCTGACATAAGACAAGCAAACCTCTAGGTCGGATGTCGTTCCTATAAAGTTGGAACACACTGCGATAACTCATTCTTCAGCCAAACAACAAACGGGCTTTCTGGCTCATCATGGTTGCTATCTTGTGTGAGCAGTATGTACTGATGACCTGAAGGCACAAAGCCAAACGGCGCGATCAAGTTACCTCTTTCAATATCGTCGGCTACAAGTGGATAAGACCCTAGAGCGGCTCCTAGCCCATCAACGGCCGCTTGAAAGCAAAAATAGAAGTGTGCAAAGGTCTGGTTTGAACGAGCTTGCGACACCATTCGGCTATCAAATTCACTACCTTTGGTGATGGATACCCAATGGTTCCAAGCGTTTGGTCGTGTGCTGCTGTGCAGTAATTTCACATCGGCTAACTTGTCTTTAACTTGTTGCCAATAGCCAGGCGAGAATACAGGGCCAACCCATTCTTCGACTAGCGGAATCTGTTTGTAGTACTCGGTTACGTTAAAGTCGTCTCGGCGAATTGCCATATCTAATCCAGTTTCACCTAACGTCACAGGCCCACCCGCCGTAGACAAGCGAACATCAATTCCGGATTCGTTATAGAAATCACCGAGTCGAGGCATTAACCAACGCATGGTCAATGTGGGTTCACATGAAACTTCCAACGCTTGATGATTCAGCTGATTAAGTTTATGGACTCCTGTCTCCAAGGCTTGGAACGCTTGCAATGTGTAACCTTTGAGTAATTCCCCTTCTTTGGTGAGACACACATTCCTGCCCTGTTTGTAGAACAAAACTTGGGATAAGTGATTTTCCAATACCTTGATCTGCTTACTCACCGCACCATGGGTAATATTGAGTTTATTCGCCGCTTCACTGTAACTGCTCGAATGCGCTGCTACATGGAAAATATGAAATGCTTTCAAATGTCTCATGTGTGATTTTTTCTCACAGATAGGTGGAATTCATTTCGATTATAGACAGCAATAAAAAACCATACAATGCTAGCTCATCAAATATAAAGAGTTGGAGTCATTATGGAGTGGTTAAGCCTAGCAGTATTGGGACTATTAATTGTTATAAGCCCAGGCGCGGATTTTGTTTTAGTTTTGAAAAACAGTATCAATCAAGGACGACAAGCAGGAATTTGGACTGCAATAGGTGTGAGTTTAGCGATTTGTGTTCACATCAGTTATTCAATGCTTGGGATCAGTTACTTAATCTCACAGAATGAGCAGCTGTTTGACATAATCAGATACGCAGGTGCAGCCTACCTTATTTATCTAGGACTAAAAGGTATCTTGAGTGCGGACAACAAGCTTGCACCTTTGGAAGGAACAAGGCGAAGCACCAGTGTTTGGCGCTATTTAGCACAAGGATTTTTGTGTAACGTGCTGAATCCAAAAACCATGTTGTTCTTCTTAAGCATTTTCAGCCAAGTCATCTCACCCGAAGCTGAGAACCAGCATGTCGCTCTCGGTTATGGGTTGTACATGATAGTTCTTCATGGATTGTGGTTTGGAATTGTCGCAATGTTGTTTACTTCAACGACTTTGCAAAAACACTTGTTGAAAGCCAAGAAAAGGCTCAATCAAGCGTGTGGAGTTGGATTGGTATCTTTTGGCTTAGCGCTAGCATTAAAATAACCCGATGAGTCAAACTATGGCAGCAATAAAAGCTGCCATAGTGATGAACTTAATTAGCCTTCAAAGCCTCCCACTTCCCATTTATTACTCACTTCGTTCGTTAGTAGATTCTGGAAATGCACAACATCTTGCGATTGCCAAATACCAACGTTTAATGCAAAAGACCGATCTTCATCTTGAGTCGCGTGAATAAAATTTGAAGACATCGTTATTGTGTTCGCCTTGATGGTATGTTCAGTTTCTAGGTCAAGACTGAGGTACGACCTACCATCGTTAGCAACAAGGCCACGACGCATATTGCATCGAAACTGAGTTAATACATAGTTGCCCGGTTTGATACCATCAAACAGTGCGTACTTCGTGTCTTCATACACAAATACACGTAAGGTTTGTGGTTCAGAATCAACTAATTTACCATCGACTTTTTCTTGTATATCAAACGAAAACGTTACGCATGGGTAAGTTGAATCGTACTTAGAGATGTTGGTCGCGATAGCTAATGCGCCGTTACCTTTTGGTTCTGACAAGGTGTCGGTAGCCGAAGTAGGGATACTTTTGCAGCCCGAAATACTTACAGCTGCAGCGAATGCAACAATCAGAAACTTATTCATATAAAGCCTTTATTCTTATCAATATAATTATCCGGCGACCCTATCATTAAAAAATCAAACCGAAAACGTGAATTCATAAAATATTGATATGGTTGGCATTATTTTATAGGGATACTAACAATTCTCTTATTTAACGTTCCCTCCAAGCAAGCTCTCCCTAATCGCGTTTAACTTTCGTGGTTGATAGAAACCAACTTATTCAAGTTTCACGATTTTTTCACTAACACCTACTTATCATTTTATGGAGCATCGTTTTTTATTTTCAACGATGCTTTTTTGTTTTCTAAGTTGAGGTAAACGTGCAAAATTTTCGTCAAATCGTTGAGCTTTCCAATGCTGTGCACCCAAACACCAAAGGTTTAACCCGAATCAAGAAAAATCTGCGCTTTACACTATGGGGCGTTATGAATCCTAAGGTCATTCGCAAAGTGCATCAGCTTAAAGAGAAAAGCAATCTCTCAAACCTTCTTGAGCAGAATCCTAAAATCTTTGAAAAGCCACTCAAACCATTCATCTGTATTGGCATCAAACCTAAAACACGTGCTTCGTTACTGCATTCTCACTTCGAACTCTTAGAACGAACATTTGGTCCAAATACAGTGCATCTGCACCTTTCTAACTTTGAGCTTTTGACCTTTGCTGACCGAAATGGAAATGAGTTCAGGATTGAGACTTTCTCGGGGGAATCTCGTGAAGGTTCCTTGGGGATCCGACTCGTCGAGGCCAATACCGGGCTGACTATTTACTCGGTCACCTTCAATATATCTGATAATAATGGGCGTCGCACCATGCACATAGGCTGCCTACAGGGTACAAACAAGCGAATCACCAGCAGCCAAGACAAAATCAAAGAACTGACGCGTTCGTTACACGGGCTAAGACCAAAGTCACTTATGGTTGAACTCGCAACTATGTTTGCTAATTACATGAAAGTTAATGAGATTTTAACCGTTTCGAATAAAGGTCATATCTATCAAGCGATGCGCTATATCGGTTCTAAACGTAGTGCTATAACATTTGATTACGACACGTTGTGGACTGAAAATGGCGCCTCTTTGGTCGATAAACATTGGTTTTCCTTGCCCATTAAGCCTCTTCGTAAAGACACTGACA
This sequence comes from Vibrio sp. TMPB1044, assembly GCF_030442075.1. Classification (NCBI taxonomy): domain Bacteria; kingdom Pseudomonadati; phylum Pseudomonadota; class Gammaproteobacteria; order Vibrionales; family Vibrionaceae; genus Vibrio; species Vibrio sp. TMPB1044. The sequence goes on from NZ_JAUJED010000014.1 coordinate 106,946, forward strand.
CATTGAAAAAGACCAAACGTCGCTTGTACACAAAACGCTATGATTGGCTCAAGCAAACTGAAGAACAGCTCATTTCAAGGTTAAACGACATTAAATCTGCTCCCAAGTTACATTAATTGTTGATAGAAGCGCCCTACTAGATGATATCCAGTGGCTTTACCATTTCACTATCAGGGAAGATGGTGTCTAGCTGCTTCGTTTTTATAGATAGGTGTTGACCAAGGACACCTTTAATTACACCTCGCATATCAGTCGTTGGTTTGAGATCTCGCCCTTGATACAGATCCTTTGGGCTTAATCCTGCATCCAGAGTTTTAAGTTGGTTGCTCAACCTTCCATTTACACCACCCTGATTGGCGTGAGTGGCCCACCCACCTAGTTCCATAGGGAGCTTTACAAGGTTTTACGTTAGATGGGTGTCAGGTGCCTATCAAGTTACGGAGATGGTGTGATCTTTTTGGGGGAATGTCTATTTGCGCCACATATAAACAAACTGTTCGTTCTGCGAGGTAATTTCAAAGCCAAATCTCAAGTACAACTCCCCAACTCGATTACCTTGTAGGTAACAAAGTTCGACGGGTTTATTGAGGCTGTCAGCCTTAGTTAAACAATCTTTCAATACTTGGCTACCAATGCCCTTGCCATGATACTCAGGCAGTAAGAAGAAGCGGCAAAAATAGAAGTGTCCGCCTTTGTCTTGCAACAACACACTACCAATCGCTTTACCTTGATATTCGATGATTTCAGGCCGTTCTTCTGCCCACTCTTCGGCGTGTATATCTCGTTGAGTTTGCTCATCCCAGCCAAATACGGCCTTGATTGCCTCAAACTCAGCGGCCTTCTTAAGCTCGAACAGAAATTCATAATCTGATAACTGAGCAGGTCTTGTTGAATACTTCAAAATACCTCCAACAATAATTGGTTATGGCCTCATTTTCGTTTAAACCGGGACATAGTAACCCCGATAAAACCCAAAAATGCCACGCTTAAATGTTCATTTTCGTTCTAGTTGGTAACGTAAGACTTCGTGTTTATCTTGCTCCGAGTAAAAGGTATTCAGGAATTGTCCACCGCACTTCTCAATCACCTTTTGCGAAGCTATATTGCCCCTCTCACACGTAATAATAGCGCTTTCGGACAATACGTGCTGTTGAACCCAAGACAACATATGACTTGCGATACCCCGCCCTCTCGCTTGTGGCAAAGTCTCGTAGCCGATATGTCCTATGACATCGTGAATGTACGGACTGGTGCCATGACGAACTCTTATCACTCCAAGAATACGTCCAGACTCGAAACAAAAATAAGTAGAAGCAGGCGTCCACCCTTCTGGCAATCCCTCACCTTTTGAATAAGCAATTCGTCTTTCCAAATAGGCATCACTGCCATCAGAAATACCCGTGTAAATATCTAACCCATCTTCAGTACAGGCATTCACATAGTGATGAAAGGCAGTTGAATGTGAAAGAGCAGCTTTAACCATGTCCATATAATGTTGATTCCTAGTTACTTTTCTTCCGGGGTTAGCTATCAAGCTTAAACTAAGTGCATGGTGTATTCTTGGTGTCCGGTATGCTCATCAGATTGTTCGCTCACAATAGAAAAACCTTGGGACAAATAGAACTGAATCGTCGCCTGGTTTTCTTTATATACATTTAAAGACAAGTTCGGACATTCAAGCTTTGCGTGTTGGATTAGTTGCTTACCAATACCACTGCCTTGATGTTCTGTACTGACAAAGATCGCCGCTAGTATCTCTTCGTAAAGTGAATAGAAGCCACGAACCTCACCATTGACTTGGTACACATAGGTTTGTGATGCAGGAATATATAGGTCGCGCATATTACCAACCTGGGACTCCCAGAACTCAGGAGCCACAAAATCATGCGCCTTGATCGAGGCGGTTAACCAAATGTCTAAAACGGATTCAATATCGGCTGGGCGGTATTCTCTGATCATTTTAATTCTCTGAAATTATTGCGGTTTAATATGCTAATCAGTATGGCCGAGAAGCCACTTAAACTTATTGAAGGTTTACGACAATTATTTGAAATAATGGTTATTGCTTCTTAACGTACTTCGCCGTAACGAGCATTTCACCACCACCATCAAGCTTGCAATCTAACTGGTGGTCCTTACCTTCATTGATGCGACGAATCACTGCTTTAGTACCGATTTTCAATACGCTAGAACTGCCTTTCACTTTTAGATCTTTAATGAAAGTAACTTTATCGCCGGTATCTAACACTGCACCGTTAACGTCCTTAACGCGCGCGGCTTCTCTTTCTAGACGCTCTTCTTCTGGGTTCCATTCGTAGGCACACTCAGGGCAGATTAAGTGATTTTGGTCTTGATAGACATATTCAGATTGGCATTGCGGGCAAGGAGGTAAAGACATACGTTAATACTTCATTTAAATAGAATTTGTTCCATTTTAATGACTCTTGTTAGGCTTAGCGAGCATAAATCTAACAAGTTTCCTTGAGAGTTCATTATCTTAAGCACCCAAAACGAACAAACACAGCCGCTAAGCTGTGTTTGTTTAAAGGTTTGAGAAGCAGAACAGCTTAGCGTTCAACTTTTGGGGAGTAAATGGAGTAAGCGGTGATTTGCCCTGCCACGATTGCCGAGAACATGAATAACGCAGACAAACCAATACTTGGAATAGGCAAAATCGATTGTTCAAACACTGACTGGCTAGCACTCACTAATACTCGGCTACCCGGAACCAAGATGATGATCCCTTGCACGATATAAATAGAGCCCGTGAGCTCCATCTTCTTGGCAATCCAAGTACCGTATAAAGTGATAAGAACTGTGGTTACCCAAGTGCCTACAACCCAACCACTATCAAAACCTAGATAGAACGGTCCCCACATACCGAGAACCGCAACTGGTAAGCCAAGCAAGATGTCTTTAGGGCGTGCGTTGAACATCACACCGATAGATACAGAGATCAGCACCAAGCCAGATATATGCATCCACATCGGTACCGCATTGGTATAGTCGATGGAGACCGCTTGTCCCCATATTGCTTCACCAATATTGAGCCCCATGATTATCCCAACAAACAGCTTAATCAGGGTTAAGGCGCTCTGCCCTAGCAAGCTGGTACCAGAGACGAGATCATTAAACGCCAAACATTCTAGTGCGTTGGCTATGGATAATCCGGGGACGAACAAGACTATCGAGGCGATACACAATGCCCACACCGGAATCGGCAACCCTGTGCTTGCCAAAAATGCCACAAAGATACCCGTTAGCAGTGCCGAAATGAATTCAACCGCGATAGCGCGACGTGAATGAAGAACTTGCTGACATACCCAAACCATCAAACCCAATAACGCAGAAAAGCCAACCGCTTCCAACGTACTGCCCACCAGCATTAAATACGCAGGCGGTATACCCATATTAGCAAGAGCAGTCACAAATTTAGAATAACCGACAGGCTCAGGGACAGGTTCACTGCTTGGCTGATTAATACGAATGATCGTATTGGCCAACAAACTCAGGTTAATTGACGCAGGCTTTAGACGCTTAAGAATAACGGCGTTGTTATCGTCTGGAAATTGATAGTTAATCGCCGTTGGCGTTGCTTGGATCATCACGTCCACACCATGCTTTTTCGCATAGAATTGGGTGTATTTCTCTAGCTTGTAAGGAGCACAGCCACTGCGGTGAAGAGTGTCACCAATTTCAACAATTTTGTTAATTCGGAACTGAGAAGGCATGGGTATTTTAGGGGAGACAAAATGTGCGGCAAATGTACCAAACGATAGACGGAATGACGAGACTTTTGCGTGAATTATCAACTAAACTCGTTACTTTTTTCTGCAAAGGCTTAGAAGTGCCTATAACTCTACTCATTTGGGATTAGTTTACTGAATGTTTTGACCGGCTGATAAGTTAAATTTATGCATTCAGATTGTTATTAGTGAACGCCAAAACACGAATAAAAAGCAGTTTATGTTAACACTTCAAATTCCTTAATTTGCACGGATTTTATTACAGGCTAGTGACGCCAATCAGGTTTATAAATCAACCCAAATTTGTCTCAAAAATAGCGGAGCATGTTCTGCTATTTCTCGCCCTCTGTTTAACGAGAGTTTAGTCACACTTTATTCACTCTGAAAATGCCGAACATGATGGAAAAACTAGCGGAGTGGTGGTTATGCGAGCACTTAGAATAAAAATGAAAGAAAAAGGTTTCGTTTTCAGTTAGATGTGGCATTATCAAACTCGTTAAGACGATGTGCGTGCATCGTATAATGGCTATTACCTCAGCCTTCCAAGCTGATGATGCGGGTTCGATTCCCGCTGCACGCTCCA